>NZ_JBEOVG010000031.1:0-85682 GCF_040295345.1 Actinosynnema sp. NPDC002837 | reverse complement strand
GGCGCCCCCGCCGCCGCACACCCCCCCCACCACCAGGCAGTTCGCGCCGGCTGCCGCGGGAGGTCGACCGGCGGTCAGTTCACCGGGATGATGGTCGGCACGATCATCGGCCGCCGCCGGTACGTCTCGGCGACCCAGCGGCCCACCACGCGGCGCACGGCCTGCGCGATGCGGTGCGAGTCGGTGATGCCCTCGGCCTCCGTGCGGGACAGTTCCATCTCCACCAGCGAGATCGCCTGGTCCAGGGCCTTCGGGTCGTCGGAGAAACCCCGGCCGGACACCGTCGGCGGCGCGACCGCGCGACCGCTGCCGGAGTCCACGGCCACGGTGATCGCGATGAACCCGCCCTCGCCGAGCACGAGCCGGTCGGACAGGGTCGACTCGCCGACGTCGCCGACCGACAGGCCGTCCACGTAGACGTGGCCCACCTCGACCTTGCCGGTGATCTCCGCCTTGCCGTCGACCAGGTCGACCACCACGCCGTCCTCGGCGATGACGACCCGCTCCGGGTCCACCCCCGTCGCCACGGCCAGCGCCGCGTTGGCCCGCAGGTGCCGCCACTCGCCGTGCACCGGCATCACGTTCGACGGCCGCACGGCGTTGTAGAGGAACAGCAGCTCCCCCGCCGGCGAGTGGCCGGACACGTGCACCTTGGCGTTGCCCTGGTGCACGACCGTCGCGCCGAGCCGCGCCAGGCCGTTGACCACGCCGAACACCGCGTTCTCGTTGCCCGGAATCAACGACGACGCCAGCACGATCGTGTCGCCCGCCCTGATCGAGATCTGCCGGTGCTCGCCGCGCGCCATCCGCGACAACGCCGACAGCGGCTCGCCCTGCGAGCCGGTCGACACGAACATCACCTCGTCCTCGGGCAGCTCCATCGCCTCGTTGAGGTCGACGAACAACCCGTCCGGCACGTTGAGGTAGCCGAGCTCGGCCGCGATGCCCATGTTGCGCACCATCGACCGGCCGACCAGCGCGACCCGCCGCTCGTACTGCACGGCCACGTCCAGCACCTGCTGCACCCGGTGCACGTGGGAGGCGAAGCACGCCACGATCACCCGCTGGTTGGCCTTGCGGACCACGTTCTCCAGCACCGGCCCGATCTCGCGCTCCGGCGCGACGAACCCCGGCACCTCGGCGTTGGTCGAGTCGACCAGGAACAGGTCGACGCCCTCGTCGCCGAGCCGGGAGAACCCGGCCAGGTCGGTGAGCCTGCCGTCGAGCGGCAGCTGGTCGAGCTTGATGTCGCCGGTGTGCAGCACCAGCCCGGCGGACGTGCGGATCGCGACCGCGACCGCGTCCGGGATGGAGTGGTTGACCGCGAAGAACTCCAGCTCGTACGGCCCGTAGGAGCGCCGGTCGCCGTCGGTGATCTCGATCAGCCTCGGCGTCTGGCGGTGCTCCTTGCACTTGGCCGCGAGCAGCGCCAGCGTGAACCGCGAGCCGACCACCGGCAGGTCGGGGCGCAGCTTCAGCAGGAACGGCACCGCGCCGATGTGGTCCTCGTGCCCGTGGGTGAGCACCAGCGCCTCGATGTCGTCCAACCGGTCCTCGATGGCCCGGAAGTCCGGGAGGATCAGGTCGACGCCAGGCTGGTCGTCCTCGGGGAAGAGCACGCCGCAGTCCACGACGAGCAGCCGGCCGGCGTGCTCGAACACCGTCATGTTGCGGCCGATCTCGCCAATTCCACCCAGTGCGACGACGCGCAGACCTCCGTCGGGCAGTGCGGGCGGGGGTGAGTTCGGGTTGATCACGCGTTGACTCCCAATTCGGCCTCGACGGCCTCGATGTCCTCGGTTGAAGCGGGTACCAGCGGCAGCCTCGGGTCGCCGACGTCGAGGCCGCGCAGGCGCAGCGCGGTCTTGGCGTAGGTCACGCCGGGCATCCGCTTGAAGGGCCTCAGCAGCGGCAGCAGCGACTGGTGGATCGCGGTCGCGCCGGCGACGTCACCGGACTCGAACGCGTCGACCAGCTCGCGCAGCCGGTCCGCGGCGAAGTGCGAGATGACGCTGACGAACCCGACCGCGCCGACCGACAGCCACGGCAGGTTCAGCGGGTCGTCACCGGAGTAGTAGGCCAGGTCGGTGGCGGCGATGACCTTGCTGCCCGCGAGCAGGTCGCCCTTGGCGTCCTTCACCGCGACGATCCGCGGGTGCTCGGCGAGCCGCAGCAGGGTCGGCACCTCGATGGGGATCACGGTGCGCGGCGGGATGTCGTACAGCATCACGGGCACGCCGACCTGGTCGGCGACGGTGGTGAAGTGCGCGAACACACCCTCCTGGGTGGGCCGCGAGTAGTACGGGGTGACCAGCAGCAGGCCGTGCGCGCCCGCCGCCTCCGCCTGCTTGGCCAGGTGCGCGCTGTGCGCGGTGTCGTACGTGCCCGCGCCGGCGACCACGGTGGCGCGGTCGCCGACCGCCTCGACCACGGCGCGGACCAGGTCCGCCTTCTCCGCGTCGGTCGTGGTCGGGCTCTCGCCGGTGGTGCCGTTGACCACGAGACCGTCGTTGCCCAGCTCGACCAGGTGCTCGGCGAGCCGCTGCGCCCGGTCCAGGTCCACCGCCCCCTCCGCGTCGAACGGGGTGACCATGGCGGTGAGCACGCGGCCGAACGGGCGGCCGGGCGAGGCGGTAGGACTTCCGGTCATATGCGGAAATCTACCGCGTCACCCTCGGCAAGCTGCGACTACATGCTCCGGTCGAGGGCTCGCACCAGCCGCACGGCGTCGTCCGAGCCGTCGTACTCGACGCGTGCGGCGGCACGGCCGAACACGTGCACCAGCAGTTCCGAGACCTGCCCGGTCAGCACCACGGGGTCCGCTCCACGCTTGGCCACGACCGCCTCGCCGTCCGGGCGGCGCAGCACCACCCCGACCGGGCTCTTGCGGTACATGAGCCGGGCGGTGGGCGCGAGCCGCTGCCACAGCACCGCGTCTCGTACCGGATCGGGTGAACGCGGCTCCCAGTCGTCCCGCGCCCGGCGCACGTCCTCGTGGTGCACGAAGTACTCGACGGAGTTCACCAGCTCGTCGATGAGCGCGTAGGGCGAGAACCGGGGCGGGCCGACGCGGACCAGCTCGACCAGCTCGTCCCACGGCCTGGCCGCGTAGGCGTCCTGGACGCGCTGCGTGTGCCCGGCCAGCGGCTTGACCAGGATGCCGGCCGCCGCGTCCGGGCGGCGTTCCCGCAGCACGAGGTGCGCGGCGAGGTCCCGGGCGCGCCACGGGTCGCACAACGTGGGCGCGTCCGGCCCCACCTCGGCGAACAGCTCGGTCAGCAGCCTGCGTTCGTCCTGCGCGACGCCCATGGACCCACGTTACTTGGCGTACACCTGGTCCTTCAGCGCGGTGCCGTCCTTGTTCCACAGCACGCAGGCCACGTCGCGGTAGCGCTTGTCCGAGGACGAGGACTTCGACGGGTCCTCCGCCCAGACGCCCGAGGTCGGCACGACGGCGACGTAGCGGAGCTTGGACTCCTTGTCCTGCACGGGCACCCGCTCGGACATGAAGTACAGCGTGCAGTAGTTCTCCGCGTACCCGCGCAGCCACTCGTCGCCCGGGTAGGGCATCTTGTCCGACCCGAACGGCTCCGCCGCCGCGTAGACCTCGACCCGGTGCGGCTCGTCGCAGTCGGTGTAGTTGACCGTGGTGTTGGGGTCGACCAGGTTGTCGCCGCACTGCCCGGCGCCCGCCTTGAACTGGGCGGGCTCGATCGTGCCGCCCGGACCGTAGGTGACCGTCTCGGCCATCGCGGCGGGCGGCTGCTCGGTGAACAGCCACCGGCCCAGGAACACGCCGCCGACCAGCAGCGCGACCGCGGCCACCGCCGTGCCGGTGATCAGCAGGCCCTTGAGCCACGGCTTGCGCACCGCGGTGGGCTGCGCGTAGTGCATGGTCGGGTTCGGCGCGCCGAACCCGGTCGGCGGTGTCGGGTGGGCCGCCGCGCGTTCCAGCATCGCGCGCGCCTGCGGGCCGGTCAGCCGGGCGTTCGGGTCGGGCATCATCAGGCCGGTGATCACCGCGCCGAGCACGCCGTGCGCCCTGGTCAGGCGGGGCATCTCGTTCATGATCGCGTGCAGGGTGGACGCGGTGGTCGGCCGGTCGTACGGGTTGGCGCCCTCGACGGCGTAGCAGAGCGTCGCGCCCAGCGCCCACAGGTCGGAGGCGGGCGAGGCCTCGTTGCCGTGGATGCGCTCCGGCGACATGTAGGCGGGCGAGCCGATGAGGCTGCCGCTGGTGGTCAGCCGCGGGTCGTCCACGGCCTGGGCGATGCCGAAGTCGGTGAGCTTCACCCGGCCGTTGGGCGTGACCATGAGGTTGCCGGGCTTGACGTCGCGGTGCACGATCCCGGCCTGGTGCGCGGAGTCCAGGGCGGACAGCGCCTGGACGGCCATCGAGATGACCCGGTCCTGCGGCATCGGGCCGTGCGCGCTGATCAGCGTGGACAGCGTGGCGGCCTCGACCAGCTCCATCACGATGTAGTTCATGCCGTGCTCGGCGACCACGTCGTACACGGTGACCACGCCGGGGTCGTTCAGCCGGCCCGCGGTGCGCGCCTCGCGCATCACCCGTTCCTCCAGCACCCGGCGCTCTTCCAGCGCGATGCCGTCGGGCAGGTGCAGCTCCTTGATGGCGACCTGGCGGCCGATCACGTTGTCCTGGGCGCGCCAGACGACGCCCATGCCGCCGCGTCCCAGCTCGGCGAGCAGGGTGTACCTGCCCGCGATCACGCGGGGTTGCGCGCTCACACCTTGCGTCGGACCAGTCACCGTCACTCCTCGAAACCCGCGGACCGGGCGGAACGCTACTTCAGACCACGTGACGCCCGATCCGGTTTCACGGTTTCGTGACTTCGTGCCCGGACGACCGCAGCGCCTGCACGGCGCGGGCCAGGTCGCCCGACTTCACCAGCAGGTGGTCGGTGTCGTAGGTGGACAGCGCGAACAGGCTCACGCCCGCCGCGGCCAGTTCACCCGACAGGGCGGCCATGATGCCAGTGAGGGTGAACTCCAGCGGACCGCGCACGGTCAGCAACCGCCAGCCGGGCTGCGCGGTCTCCGCCTCGGGCGCGTGCTCGGCCGGGCACACGATCGACAGCTCGTCGGGCGTCCTGGTCACCGAGACCAGGCCGGGCGCGTCGAGCAGCCCCGCCGGGACGGGCGCGTCGGCGGGCAGCCGCGCGACCGTGTACTCCCCCGGCAGGACGTCGACGATCAGCCGCTTCACCGGCCGTCAGCCTTCGGTGACCAGCGGGCTGGAGGCGACCTCGGTGCCGTCGGCCAGGGTCGAGATGGTGAAGTCGGCGAACACGTTGGCCGCCGCCTTCTGCAGCTGGCGCAGGCACTCCACGGCCAGCGCGCGGATCTCCACGTCGGCGTGCTCGGTGGCGCGCATGGCGATGAAGTGCCGCCACGCGCGGTAGTTCCCGGTCACCACGATGCGGGTCTCGGTGGCGTTGGGCAGGATCGCCCTGGCCGCCTGGCGCGCCTGCTTGCGGCGCAGCGTGGCGCTGGGCACGTCGGAGAACTTCTCCTCCAGGCCCTTCAGCAGCTCGTTGTAGGCCTCGACGCTGGCCTGCGCCGCGGCGAGGAACTTCTCGTGCAGCTCCGGGTCGTTCGCGATGACGTCCGGCTCGACCATGGCGGCGTTGCGCTCGGGCACGTACCGCTGGGACAGCTGCGAGTACGAGAAGTGGCGGTGCCGGATCAGCTCGTGGGTGAGCGAGCGGGAGATGCCGGTCAGGTAGAAGCTGACCGAGCCGTGCTCCAGCACGGACAGGTGGCCGACCTCGATGATGTGCTTGATGTAGCCGGCGTTCGTGGCGGTGGCCGGGTTCGGCTTCGTCCACGACTGGTAGCACGCGCGGCCGGCGAACTCCGCCAGCGCCTCGCCGCCGTCGGCGTCGGTGGACCACGGGACGCCGTCCGGGGGGAAGAACTCCGTCTTCGCGATCAACTGCACCTTCGGCGCCACCGTCTCAGCCATGGCTCGAACCCTAACCGAAGCCGTCCGCGCCGTTGCCCGACACCGGCGCTCGGCCGCCGCCGTTCGGCCCACCGGGCGGCGGCCGTTCGCCGGTGCGCACCGTGACGTCATGAACGACATCACCTGCTTCCTTGACTGATGTCAGTTTTGACGTCATGGTGGTGTCATGGATCTGTCGCCGTACATCGCAGCACTGCGCGAGGACCTCGCGACGGCCGCGTCCGCCGGGGACGACAACACCCGGCGCACCGCGGCCCTGCTGTCCGCAGCACTGGAGCCCGCCGCGCGGCTCGCGCTCATGAACGCGCTGTCCGACCTGGCCGCGGAGGTCACCGCGGCCCTCGACGGCCCTGTCGTCGACGTGCGGTTGGACGGACGGGACGTGCAGGTGGTCGTCACCGGCACGGCCGCTCGGGAAGAACACGAACCCGAGCCGCAGGAAGTTCCCCGGCCCTCCGCCGGTGACGCCACGCGCGTCACCCTGCGACTGCTGGACGAGCTGAAGTCGAAGGCCGAGCAGGCCGCCGCGGCCCAGGGGATGTCGCTGAACACGTTCGTCGCGCAGGCCGTGCAGGGGGCGGTCGGCGGGCGGCGCGGTGGTGGTGGCCACAAGCACTGGGGGCCGCCGAAGGACCAGTCGGGCGGCGAGTCGTCGTCGTCCTCCCGCGTCCGCGGCTGGGTCCAGGGCTGAGGGGGGATCATGGAATCGGATGTCGTCGTTCGGCAGCAGAGCTTCGAGGTCGACGGGGTCGTGGAGGTCGACGTGGCGCTGCTCTCCGGCCGGGTGCGGGTGCACCTGGTCGACGAGCCCGGCGTGCACGTCGAGGTCAAGCACGACCCGTCGCCGGGCGAGTCCTGGGCCGCGGGCCTGTCGGGGCTGCTGAGCTGGGTGAACGACCAGTTCGGCAACGGCCGCGGGCAGCCGGCGGGACCGGCCGAGGCGGTGCGCGACGCCCGGCTCGAGCTGACCGGCGGGCGGTTGAGGGTGCACTCCTCCAAGGCGCTGCCGCTGCGCGCCGTGCCGTTGAGCGTGACGGTGCGCGCGCCCGCCGGCTCCCACGTGATCACCAAGGCCGGTTCGGCGGAGGTGACCGTGACCGGCGCGGCGGGTCGGCTGGAGGTCCAGACCGGCACCGGTGACGTGACCGCGGATCGCGCGGACGCGTCGTCGCAGGTCAACTCGGGTTCGGGCAAGCTGAGGCTCGGTCCGATGCTCGGCGGGCTGCGGGCGAAGACCGGCAGCGGCGACGTCGAGGTGTCGTCGATCGGCGGGAACACCGTGATCTACACGGGCACCGGCGACGTGTGGCTGGGCGCCGTGCAGGGCGACGTGCAGGTGCGGACCGGCGGCGGTGACGTCACCATCGCCGACGCCGCGTCCGGCAAGGTCCAGCTGGGCACCGGTTCGGGCGACGTCCGCGTCGGCGTTCGGCCCGGCGTGGCGGCGCAGGTCGACCTGGCCTCCAGCTCGGGCTCGGCGCGCAGCGACCTGGACGTCTCCGACACGCCGCCGGCGGACGAGCCGTCCCTGTTCATCACCGGCCGGACCGGCAGCGGCACCGCCCTGGTGACCACGGCGACCACGGCCTGACCACCGGACCACGCCGCGGCGTGCGCACCCCCGATGCGCGCGCCGCGGTTTTCCCTACTCGCGGGCCCTCAGTCCCGCCACCAGGAGTGACACCACCGCCTCGAAGCTCGCGTCGATGCCCGGCGTCGACCACAGGGGCGCGTGGACCGGGTCGTGGAACCGCGCGGTGGCGGCCAGGACGGCCTCGGCCGCGCCGGCCGGGTCGTCGGTGGCGAAGTCGCCGGACGCCACGCCGTCCTCGACGATCCGGGTCAGGTCCTCGACCAGCGTCGCCACGTGGGCGTCCACCACGGCGCTGTTCTCGGTCACCAGCACCGAGTACGTGGCGAACAGCTCCGGGTCGTCCAGCGCCTTCACGCGCTTGGACTCGAAGAGCGCCGCCAGCCAGTCGCGCAGGCGCCGCGGCGCGGGCGTGTCGGCGGTGGCGAGGTCGGTCAAGCCCGCGTGCGCGCGGGCGAGCCACCGCTGCGTGACCGCCTCGCGCAAGGCGGCCTTGGTCGGGAAGTGCCGGTAGACGCTGCCGTGGCTCACGCCGAGGGCGCGGGCCACGTCCACCACGGTCGCCTTGGCCGGGCCGAAGCGGCGGAGGACGTCCTCCGTGGTGCGGAGGACGTCCTCCGCGGTCAGTGCGCCTTCCGCCACGTGGTGCTCCCTGGTGTCGCCGGCTGGTCCCCGGTCAATTGTGCGCGCACCGGCCGGCGACCCCGACCACGGTCAGCGCTCGCTGTCCAGGTGCGCCATCAGGGCCGGCGCGTAGCGCTCGCCCGCCGCGGCGTCGGCCGGGACCGCGGCCTCGATCCGGGACAGGTCCGACTCGGTGAGCGTGACGTCCAGCGCGCCGAGGGCCTCGGTCAGCCGGTCGCGGCGGCGTGCGCCCACCAGCGGGACGATGTCCTCGCCCTGGGCCAGGACCCAGGCGATGGCCAGCTGCGCGACCGTCGTGCCCTTCTCCGCGGCCACCGCGCGCAGGGCCTCCACCAGCGCCAGGTTGTGGCCGAGGTTGTCGCCCTGGAACCGCGGCGAGACGGCGCGGAAGTCGTCGACCTGCCTGGCCGCCGTCCAGTGGCCCGAGATCAGGCCGCGCGACAGCACGCCGTACGCCGTGATGCCGATGCCCAGCTCGCGGGCGGTGGGCAGGATCTCCTCCTCGATGCCCCGGGAGATCAGCGAGTACTCGATCTGGAGGTCGACGATCGGGTGCACGGCGTTGGCCCGGCGCAGCGTGTCCGCGCCCACCTCGGACAGGCCGATGTGGCGGACGCGGCCCTTCTCGACCTCCTCCTTGATCGCGCCCACGGTCTCCTCGATCGGGACGGCCGGGTCGAGGCGGGCCGGGCGGTAGACGTCGACGTGGTCCGTGCCGAGCCGGCGCAGCGTGTAGGCGAGGAAGTTGCGCACGGCCTCGGGCCTGGCGTCGTTGCCGTGCCAGCCGCCGTCCGCGTCGCGCAGCGCGCCGAACTTGACGCTGATCGCCACGTCGTCGCGGTTGCGGTCGCGCAGGGCCTGGCGGATCAGCAGTTCGTTGTGGCCCATGCCGTAGAAGTCGCCGGTGTCGAGCAGCGTCACGCCCGCGTCGACGGCGGCGTGGATGGTGGCCACGCTCTCCGCCTCGTCGGCCGGGCCGTACAGGTCCGACATGCCCATGCAGCCCAGGCCGAGCGCCGACACCTCGGGACCGGTCTTGCCCAGGACCCGACGCCGGGTCACGCGGTGGGTGGAGTTCGTCATGACTCCACTATGAGACTTGGGCTGACAGATTTCAACTTCTGTCAGTCCATCGAGTGGCCGGTCTCACCGCGCCACCGTCTTCAGCACTCCTGCGAGGTCTCCCTTGAGCACGACCTCGACGTCCTCCAGCTCCAGCCAGTCCGCCATGTGCCGCAGCTCGGCGGCCAGCTCGACCGCGACCCGGCCCACGTCCGCGCCCGGCTCGGCGTACGCCGCCTGCACCCGCAGCACGCCCGCCGCCCGGTCCGCCTTCAGGTCGACCCGCCCCACCAGCTCGCCGTCCAGCAGGAACGGGAACACGTAGTAACCGTGCACGCGCTTGGGCCCGGGCACGTAGATCTCGATCCGGTAGAAGAAGTCGAAGATCCGCTCGGTCCGGGCCCGCTCCCAGATCAGCGGGTCGAACGGGCACAGCAGCGCCCGCCCGGTGATCCGCCGCGGCACGCGCGCCTCGACGTGGCGGTACGCGGGCACGCCCCACCCCCGCACCTCGACCGGCTCCAGCACCCCCGCCTCGACCAGCTCCGCCACGGCCTGCCGGCTGCGCGCGGGCTGCAACCGGTAGTAGTCGCGCAGATCGGGCTCCGTCGCCACGCCCATCGCCGTCGCCGCACGCGTCACCAGCTCGCGCGCGCCCTCCTCCGCCGTCACCGACAGCCGCCGGGCCAGCACCTCCGGCGGCAGCACGCGTTCGCTCAGGTCGTACAGCCGCTCGAAACCGCGCCGCGTCCCGGTCGTCAGCACGCCCTCGCCGAACAGGTACTCGCACACCTTCTTGACCTCGGACCAGTTCCAGCCCCAGTGGTCCTTGGCCCGCGGCCCGCCACCGGCCAACGCCTTCTCGATCGCGCCCGCGCCGAGCGGCCCCAGCTCCTTCACCACCGCCAGGATGTCGTCCACGAGCTGCGGCGAGCGCTCGGCGACCGTCGTGTAGTTCTTCCACCAGCCGGGGCGCTTGGCCCCGGAGTGCAGCAGCGGCCAGTCCTCCACCGGCACCAGGCTCGCCTCGTGCGCCCAGTACTCCACCAGCAGTCGCGGCTTGCGCGCGCTGTGCGACCACGACGCCTCGTCCACCAAGGACGGCGCGTAGGCCCCGAGCCTGCTGAACAACGGCATGTAGTGCGCGCGGACGGCCACGTTCACCGAGTCCAGCTGCAACAACCGGATCCGGGACAGCACCTTGAGCAGGTGCCGCCGGTTGGGCGCGGAGGCGGGGCGCGCGTCGGCGAAACCCTGTGCGCCCAAGGCGATGCGGCGAGCGACGTCAGCGTTCATCTTCTGCACGGCTGGATACTCCCACCGGGGTACGACGTTTCCGCTCGGCCCGGACCACCAGCACCACCGCCAGGACCACCAGCAGACCGCCGAGCAGCTGCGACACCCCGAACCGCTCGTCCGCCAGCCACACCCCGAGCACCACCGCGATCACCGGGTTCACGTAGGCGTAGGTCGCCACGGTCGACACCGGCAACTGCCCCAGCACGTACACGTACGAGCTGAACGCCAGCAACGACCCGAACACCACCAGGTAGCCCCACGCCGCCCACGACGTCGTGGTGATCGCGCCGAACGACACCCGCTCCCCCGCGACCAGCCCCACCACCGTCAACGCCGCCCCACCGGCCAGCATCTCCACCGCCGACAACGCGAACGGGTTCGCCGGCGTGTCCAGCCGGCTGCTCAGGAACGACCCCAGCGCCCACCCGAACGCCGCCAGCAGCACCACCCACGGCCCCCACCACGACGACTCGCCCAGGTCGTCGGACAACAACACGGCCAGCCCCACCAGGCCGATGGTCACACCCGCGTACGTCACGCCGTGCGGCCGTTCACCGGCGATCCGCCGCATCAGCACCACGTACAGCGGCACGGACGCCACCAGCAGCGCCGCCAACCCCGACGCCACCGACTGCTCGGCCAGCACCACGAGCCCGTTGCCCCAGGCGGGCAGCAGCAGTCCCAGCAGCACCGACGAGCCGAACTGCCGCCGCGTCATCCGCAGCCCGCCGCGCCACGCCACCACCGCCGCCAGCACCGCGCCCGCGAGGAGGAACCGCGTGCCGCCCGACAACAGCGGCGGCATCGACTCGATGCTGAACTTGATGCCCAGGTAGGTCGAACCCCAGACCACGTACACGACGCCCAACGCTGCCCACCGCACGTCACCGACGCTTCCACGCCGGCACGGGTGCAATCACGCGGATTTCCGCCCTGCAGCCGTGAGATCGGACTCCCCCGCACGCCGACCCGCCTCCGCACCCGGCGTGCCGAGCGGCGGATAGGGTGCCGGCATGGCCGACGCCACCGTGCGCACCGCACAGCCCGACGACGTGGCGGAGATCGCCCGCATCCACCGAGACACCTGGCGCACCGCCTACCGGGACATCGTCCCCGCCGAGGTGCTGCAAGCCATCGACGTGGACGAGACCGCGCCCGCGTGGGCCGAGGCGGTCGGGCACGGTCAGGTGTTCGTCGCCGCCGAGGGCACGTGGACGGTGGGGTTCTGCGTCGCCGGGCTGGCGCCCGAAGAAGAAGTGGCGCACGCGGACGGCTCACTGCCCGAGGACGCGGCGACGACGGCTCTGGTGAGCGTGCTCGTGGAGCCGCGCTGGGCGCGGCGCGGGCACGGCGGCAGGCTCCTCGCCACGGCCGCCTCCGACCTGCGTGAAGCCGGCGCCACGAGGGGTGTCGCGTGGGTGCCCGAGGCCGACAAGGCGTCGATCGGCTTCTACGGCAAGGCGGGCTGGGAGGCCGACGGCACGGTCCGCACCCTGGACGCGGGCGGGCGGCCGTTGCGCGAAATAAGGGTTACCGGGGGGCTGACCCTACTGCTCGAGCCGTGACCGCACGGGTAGCCTCGCCAAGTGCTCGGGTGGTTGTGCCTCACGTTCGGCGTCGCCTTCGGCTCCGCGCTGGTACCCCTCATCAGCATCGAGATCTTCGTCATCGGTCTGGTCACCCAGCAACCGGGCATCTCGTGGTGGTGGATCGGTATCGCGGTCGCCGTCGGCCAGGTGCTGGGCAAGATGTTCTACTTCCTGGCCGCCCGCGGCTCGCTGCACCTGCCCGCGTTCATGAGGCGCGAGGTGAAGCCGGCCAAGGCGTTATCGCCGTGGCGGCTGAAGTGGAAGGCCAGGCTGGAGTGGGTGCGCGTGCGCTGCCACCGCCACCCGCACTGGATGTTCGGCACGCACGCGGTGAGCTCCGTGGTCGGCCTGCCGCCGTTCATGTTCACCACCGTGCTGGCGGGCCTGGCCGGCATGTCGTCCTGGCTGTTCATCTCCACCAGCGTGGCCGGCCGGTTCGCCCGGTTCAGCGTGCTCGCCGCCTCGCCTGCCGCGGTGGCTGGCTGGTGGGTGCACTGACGGCGCGCTGGTGGCGCACCAGGCGCTGCTCGGGCACGACCAGGCCGTAGTGGTCGTGCAGCTCGGCTTGCTCGGCCTCCGAGAGGTCGCGGTCGCCGACCTTCGGCGCGTCCTCCACCTCGCGCTTGTCGACCGGCACCACGAGCCTGCGGTCGCGGACCTGGGCGCCGCGGATCGGGACGAGCGTCGTGCCGCCGTCGCTGCGCACCGAAGCCCACAGCGGCCGGTCACCGGCCAGCCACACCCCCGCGACCGGTCCGATGGGCCGGCCGTGCCGATCCAGCACGTCACAGTCGTAGAGGCGGTCCACCGCTGTGCGATCCATGCCTCATCGGCTACCCCGCCACTCGGCTGAGCGCACGGTGAACCACCCGGTCGTGTGACCCCGCTCAGGGCCGTTCGTCGGGCCGCTCACCCACCCGTCCGAGGTGGCGGCGCACGACGAGCAGGACGGCGATGCCCACGGCCGCCACGAGCAGGCTGATGACCAGGCCGAGGCGCAGCGCGTCCACCCCGCTGTCGGGGCTCACGTCCGCGGACAGCACGACGGCGGGCTTCGGCGACGCGGTGGGCCAGGTGAACGTGCCCGAGGCCGCCGCCGACGACTCCGACGGCCCGGTCGTGGCCGAGGACGAGGCCGAGGACGCCGACGTGGTCGTGGTCGTCGTGGTGGTGGTCGTGGCGGACGGCTCGGTCGTGAGGGACGGCGTGGACGACGACGCCGGGGCGCCGGTCGTGGTGACCGCGGTGACGGGCGAGCCCGTGCACGGCACGCCGTTCACGGTGAACGACGTCGGCGCGGGGTTGCTGCCCGACCAGGAGCCGTTGAAACCGACCGTCACCGACCTGCCCGTGGCCACCGCGCCGTTGTAACCGGTGTTCGTCACCCGCACGGTGCTCCCGCTCTGGGTGAACACGCCGTTCCACGTCTCGGAGGTGATCCGCTGCCCGGCGGTGAACGTCCACTCCAGGGTCCAGCCCGACAGCGGGTCGCCGAGGTTGGTCAGGGTGACGCGCGCGCCGAACCCGCTGCGCCACTGGTCGGTGACGTCGTAGTCGACGTCGCAGCCGACCGCGGCGTACGCCGTGGCCATCGGGGTGACGAGACCGGTCGCGACCAGGGCCGCGGCGACGGCGAGGGCCGCCCGGACGATCCGAGCGAAGGGCATGGGCACTCCTGGGACGGGCGGCGGTTCGCCTGATTCTTCCCCAGGACGCCGGCGTGATCAGCCGATCGTGAGCGCGATGCCCAGCGCGACGACCACGACCAGGCAGGAGACGGCCAGCCGCAGGTTCTCGCAGGTCTTCGCCATGTACCCACAGTAACCACGCCTACCGGAAGAACCAAGGCAACAGAGCGTGAAGACCGAATGAATCGCGCCTCACTCGAACGGCTTACGCCCGATTCGTCGGCAGGGAGAACAAGTCGATCGCTTTCCGCATGGTCTCGCGGGCCCGGCCGCGGTCACCGGCCAGGTCGTAGGCCTGCGCCAGCAGGAACCACGCCCGCCAGTCCTCCGGGCGCGCCTCGACGTCCACGCGGCGCTCCTCGAACCAGGCGTCGGCCGCCTCGCGGTCCACCCGGCCGGACGGGCGACGCGGCAGCCCGGACGTGTCGAGGAGACCGCCCTCGGCGTCGAGCTGCCGCGCCATCCGCTCCGTGGTGAAGCCGAACCTGAGGTTCGTCCACGCGATCCACGCGCCGATCAACGGCAGCAGGAGCACGCCGACGCCGAGGCCGACGCCGACCGGGTCGCCGGTGCCGAGCAGCACCACGGCCCGGCCGCCGAGCAGCACGAAGTACACCGCCAGCGCGGCGGTGATCACGAACGCGACGGTGCGGGTCTTCACGGTGTCGGCTTCACGGTGTCGGCTGCCCCGGGCGGGTCAGAGGTCCATGTACTTGTCGAGCCCCACGGAGAGCCCGGGGTGCCGCGCGATCGACCGCACGGCCAGCAGCACGCCCGGCATGAACGACTTGCGGTCCAGCGAGTCGTGCCGCAGCGTCAGCGTCTCGCCCTCCGTGCCGAACACGACCTCCTGGTGCGCGATCAGCCCCGCCACGCGCAGCGAGTGCACCCGCACGTCGTCCACGAGCGTGCCGCGCGCACCGGGGGCCTCCTGCGTGGTCGCGTCCGGCATCGGGCCGACGCCCGCCGCCTCACGCGCCTGCGAGATCAGCCGGGCCGTGTGCGCGGCGGTGCCGGAGGGGGCGTCCACCTTGCGCGGGTGGTGCAGCTCGATGACCTCGGCCGACTCGTAGTACGGGGCGGCCAGCTCGGCGAACCGCATGGACAGCACGGCGCCGATGGCGAAGTTCGGCGCGACCAGCACGCCCAGCCCCGGCTTCGCGTCGAGCCACTCGGAGACCGTGCCCAGCCGCTGCGCGTCGAACCCGGAGGTGCCGACGACGGCGTGGATGTCGTTGTCCACGCAGAACCGGATGTTGTCCATGACCACGTCGGGGCTGGTGAAGTCGACCGCGACCTGCGCGCCGGCGTCGGCCAGGTTGAACAGCCAGTCACCCGCGTCGACCATGGCGACGACTTCCAGGTCGCCGGCGGCCTCGACCGCGCGGCACACCTCGGCGCCCATGCGGCCCCTGGCCCCGATGACGCCTACGCGGAGTGGTTCTGCGGAACTCAAGAGATCACCTCGTGCACCTGGGACGGCAGATCGTCGGCGTGAGCGTAAGGGCCGACCACGGCGGCGGCGACGGGACGTCGCAGCAAGTCCTTCGCCAGCGTGGCGACATCGGCCGCGGTGACCTCGTCGATGCGCGCCAACGTCTGCTCGACGGACAGGTAGTCGCCGTAGTTCAGCTCGCCCTTGCCGATGCGCGACATCCGCGAGCTGGTGTCCTCCAGGCCGAGCACGAGCCCGCCGCGCAGCTGGCCCTTGCCGCGGGCCACCTCCGCCTCGCTCAGCCCGTCACGGGCCACGGTGGACAGCACGTCGCGCACGACGCCCGCCACGTCGCCGAGCCGGTCGGGCTGGCAGCCCGCGTAGATCGACAACGTGCCCGCGTCCGCGTAGAGGCCGACCGACGAGTACACCTGGTAGGCCAGGCCGCGCCGTTCCCGGACCTCCTGGAACAGCCGCGAGCTCATCCCGCCGCCCAGCGCGGCGTTGAGCACGTTCAACGCGAACCGGCGCTCGTCGTGCCGGTCGAGCCCGCGCACGCCCAGCATCAGGTGCGCCTGCTCGGTGTCGTCGGAGTGCAGCACCAGCTTGCGCGAACCCGGGATGCGCGCCCGGCCGACGCGCGGCGCGACGGGCGTGCCCACGCGGTCGAGCCGGTCGCCGATCTGCTTGCGCACCAAGCGCATCACGTGCGCGTGGTCGATGTTGCCCGCCACCGCGAGCACCATCCGCGGCAGCGTGTAGCGCTTCTTGTAGAAGCCGAACAGCGCGTCGCGGTCCATGTCCCCGATGGACTGCTCGGTGCCCAGCACCGGCCGTCCCAGCGCGTGCTCGCCCAGCAGGGCGTCCAGGAACGCGTCGTGCAGCAGGTCTTCCGGGTCGTCGTCGCGCATGGCGATCTCTTCGAGCACCACGCCGCGCTCGGTCTCGAAGTCGCGCGGCTCGCACAGCGCGTCGAACACCACGTCGCACACCAGGTCCATCGCCAGCGGCAGGTCCTCGTCCAGGACGTGCGCGTAGTAGCAGGTGTGCTCCTTGGCGGTGAACGCGTTCAGCTCGCCGCCGACCGCGTCGATCTCCTCGGCGATCTGCGCCGCCGTGCGGTTCGCCGTGCCCTTGAACAGCAGGTGCTCCAGGTAGTGCGCGGCGCCCGCGACCTCGACCCGCTCGTCGCGCGACCCGACCTGCACCCACAGGCCGACCGACGCCGACCGGACGCCGGGGATGCGCTCGGTGATGACCCGCAGGCCGGAGGGCAGCACGCTGCGGCGCACGGCGACGCCCGCGTCACCGCGTTCCAGCGACATCGTGCTGCCCGGCTTCTGCAGGTGCCCGAGCCTGCGCGTAAGCGGACGGCCGCGGGTGCCCGAAGCACCCGCGGCCGTCCCGTTGACGCTCGTCGTCACTGCGCGTTGGCCTCGGCAGGTGCGGTGTCCTGCACGGGCGCGTCGCCGGCCGGGGCCTGCTCCGCGTCGTCGCTGACCAGGACCAGGCTGATCTTGCCGCGCTGGTCGATGTCGGCGATCTCGACCTGGAGCTTGTCGCCGACCTTGACGACGTCCTCCACCTTGTTGATGCGCTTGCCGTTGCCCAGCTTCGAGATGTGGATCAGGCCGTCCTTGCCCGGGAGCAGGGACACGAACGCGCCGAACGCCGCGGTCTTCACCACGGTGCCCAGGAAGCGCTCGCCCACCTTCGGCAGCTGCGGGTTCGCGATCGCGTTGATCAGGCCGATCGCGGCCTCGGCCGACGGGCCGTCCGCCGCGCCGACGTAGATCGTGCCGTCGTCCTCGATGGAGATGTCGGCGCCGGTCTGCTCGGTGATCGAGTTGATCATCTTGCCCTTCGGGCCGATGACCTCGCCGATCTTGTCGGTCGGGATCTTGACCGACGTCACGCGCGGCGCGAACGGGCTCATCTCGTCCGGGCTGTCGATGGCCTCGGCCATGACCTCCAGGATGGTCAGGCGCGCGTCGCGGGCCTGGCCCAGCGCGCCCGCGAGCACGTCGGACGGGATGCCGTCGAGCTTGGTGTCGAGCTGGAGCGCGGTGACGAACTCCTTGGTGCCGGCGACCTTGAAGTCCATGTCGCCGAACGCGTCCTCGGCGCCGAGGATGTCGGTCAGCGCGACGTACTCCGTCTTGCCGTCCACCTCGTCGGACACCAGGCCCATGGCGATGCCCGAGACCGGCGCCTTCAGCGGCACGCCGGCGTTGAGCAGCGAGATCGTGGACGCGCAGACCGAGCCCATGGACGTCGAGCCGTTGGAGCCCAGCGCCTCGGACACCTGGCGGATCGCGTAGGGGAACTCCTCGCGCTTGGGCAGCACGGGCATCAGCGCCCGCTCGGCCAGCGCGCCGTGGCCGATCTCGCGGCGCTTGGGCGAGCCCACGCGGCCGGTCTCACCGGTGGAGAACGGCGGGAAGTTGTAGTGGTGCAGGTAGCGCTTGTGCGTCTCGGGGGACAGCGAGTCGATCTGCTGCTCCATGCGCAGCATGTTCAGCGTGGTGACACCCAGGATCTGGGTCTCGCCGCGCTCGAACAGCGCCGAGCCGTGCGCCCTCGGGATGACCTCGACCTCGGCCGACAGCGACCGGATCTCGGTGAGGCCGCGGCCGTCGATGCGCACCTTGTCGCGCAGGATGCGCTGGCGCACGAGCTTCTTGGTCAACGAGCGGAACGCCGCGCCGACCTCCTTCTCGCGACCCTCGAACTGCTCGGCCAGCTTCTCCAGCACCGACGCCTTGATCTCGTCGATGCGGGACTCGCGCTCCTGCTTGCCGCCGATGGTCAGCGCCTGCGCCAGCTCGCCGGCACCGGCCTGCTCGACGGCCTCGAAGGCGTCGGCCTGGTAGGCCGGGTAGGTCGGGAACTCGCCGGTGGCCTTGGCCGCGACCTGCGCCAGCTGGGCCTGCGCCTCGCACAGCACCTTGATGAACGGCTTGGCGGCCTCGAGACCCGCGGCCACGACCTCCTCGGTCGGCGCCTGCGCGCCGTCGCCGATCAGGTCGACGACGTTCTCGGTGGCCTCGGCCTCGACCATCATGATCGCGACGTCGTCACCGACGACGCGGCCGGCGACGACCATGTCGAACACGGCCTTCTCCAGCTGCTCGTGGGTCGGGAACGCCACCCACTGGCCCTCGATCAGCGCCACCCGGACGCCGCCGATCGGGCCGGAGAACGGCAGACCCGCGAGCTGCGTGGACGCCGACGCGGCGTTGATCGCCACGACGTCGTACAGGTCGGCCGGGTTCAGGCTCATCACCGTGATGACGACCTGGATCTCGTTGCGCAGACCGTCCACGAAGGACGGGCGCAGCGGCCGGTCGATGAGGCGGCAGGTCAGGATCGCGTCGGTCGACGGGCGACCCTCGCGGCGGAAGAACGAGCCGGGGATGCGGCCCGCGGCGTACATGCGCTCCTCGACGTCCACCGTGAGGGGGAAGAAGTCGAAGTGCTCCTTGGGGTGCTTCGACGCCGTCGTGGCCGACAGCAGCATCGTCTCGTCGTCCAGGTAGGCGACGACCGAGCCCGCCGCCTGGCGGGCCAGGCGACCGGTCTCGAAGCGGATGGTGCGCGTGCCGAACCGACCGTTGTCGATCGTGGCGGAAGTCTCGTGGACCTCGATGTCCGTCATATGGGTACTCCTCGTCATGCGGGTCACAGCGCGCTCAGGGCGCGGGATCGCGGTTCGGACGAGGCCGGTCTTCGATCGAAGTCCCCTGGGGTTTCCTCTACCAGGGGGCCACTACCGAGGACCGGCGAACTGTCGTCCCGTGCGCCGCGCGTGCTTCCCTCGTCTTTTGTTCTCGAATTAACGCCAAGGGGGAGTGACCTTGGTGGTCACTCCCCCTCGGCAGGTCTCACCTGCGCAGGCCGAGCCGCCCGATGAGGGCGCGGTAGCGCTGGATGTCCACCTTCTGGAGGTAGTTGAGCAGCCGGCGGCGACGGCCGACCAGCAGGAGCAGGCCACGACGCGAGTGGTGGTCGTGCTTGTGCTGCTTCAGGTGCTCCGTCAGGTCGGCGATGCGCTTGCTCAGCAGCGCGACCTGGGCCTCGGCCGAACCGGTGTCCGTGTCGTGGACGCCGTACTCGGAGAGGATGGTCTTCTTCTGTTCGGTGGTCAGTGCCACGTGCTCGTTGCTCCTTGTGCTGGTTAAGTGCCGTGCGGCCCCACGTGAGCGGGGTAGTCGGTACTGGCCGCCACGGACCGCAGCCAGACCCAAATGTCGAGGTTACCAGCAGTGGCGACGCGTTACCCGTTTGCCGTGCTCAAGGGCACTCGGTCGAGCACCGAGTAGCCCTCGGCCGGGTGGCTGCGGACCAGGGCGACCTCGGTGGCCGTCCACTCGCGACCGGTGAACTCCACGTGCGGCAGCACGGCGCCGCGGGCCACGGTGACGTGCGGTCGCCAGTCCGGCGGCACGCGGGCCGCCTCACCCAGCTCGGCCAGGTCGCCGGCCACCCCGATCCACAGCACCTGGCGGAACGTGCCGCTGCCGCGCAGCCTCAGCACGGGCGCGGTCACGCGGTCGAGGCCGTCGAGCTGACCGGCGGGCTCGGCCTCGCCGAAGAACCGGACGGTGACGTGCCAGCGGGCCGGGTGCTGCCAGCGCAGCCGGGAGTGCGCCGCGCGGAACGGGCGGAGGGCGTCGTGCAGCTCCTCGACGACGTCGGCGGGCGGGAAGATGGCGGAGAAGAGGCTCACGAGCGGGGCCGGTCAGGCGTCGCGGACCTTGCCCGCGCGGCGCAGCAGCTCCGCCAGGGCCGGGAAGTCCTCGCCGAGCACGTCGGCGGCCTGGGACAGCTCGCGGCCGTCCGCCAGGCGGCGCAGGAACGGGAACACCACGGCCTCGTCGTCCGCGCTGCCGTTCACCGGCAGTGAGTCGCGGCTCACGGTCGGCTTCGACTGGCGGACGTCCTCCAACGCGCGCTGCAACGCGTCGGGCGAGCCGGACGCGACGTCGGGGGTGAGGACCTTGCGCTCCAGCATGATCATCCGGGCCAGCACGGACGGGTTGCCGATCTTGGCCCGCCGTCCGCTCATGACCTGGCTCAGCATCGGCGCGCTGATGCCGAGCACGTCCGCGAGCTGGGCCTGGGAGATGCTGAACGCGACCACGAGCCGGCGCACCCGGTCGCCCAAGGGTTCCCCGTACCACTCCCGCTGCAACGCGAGATTGCGCTGGACGATCTTGTGGTCCTCCACCTTCGCCTCTCCCCTGACCGACGGACGTGTCAGGCATCTTGCCAGGTCGCCCGGTGTCGCACGGTGGGTTCCACCCACCTGGTTCAACCTGTCAGGCGTCACCCGGATCCAGCAGGAGGTCACGTGCGGTGGCCACGTCGCGGTGCATCTGCTCCAGCAGCGACTCGACGCTGTCGAACTTCACCATGTCCCGCAGCCGGTCCACGAAGTCGAGCGCGACCCGCTGGCCGTAGAAGTCCTCGTCCACGTCGAGCACGAACGCCTCGACCCGCCGCTCCCGGCCGGAGAACGTCGGGTTGGTGCCCACGCTCACCGCGGCCTTGAGGCGGCGGCCGGAGCCGTGCACGAACCAGCACGCGTACACGCCGTCCGCCGGCACCGCGGCGAACCGCGCGGTCGACAGGTTGGCCGTGGGGAAGCCCAGTTCCTTGCCGCGGCCGTCGCCGCGCACCACGATGCCCTCCAGCCGGTGCGGCCGGCCGAGCGCCTGCGCCGCGGCGGCCACGTCGCCCGCGTCGATGCACGCCCGGATGTAGGTCGACGAGTACGTGACGCCGTCGTCGGTCACCAGATCCGCCCCCTCGGTCACGAAACCGAATCTCTTGCCCAGCTCGCGCAGCAGCGTCACGTTGCCCGCCGCCTTGTGGCCGAACGTGAAGTTCTCCCCCACCACCACGGCCGCCACGTGCAGCCGGTCCACCAGCACCTCGTGCGCGAACTCGTCGGCCGGCGTGCGCGAGAGCTCGGCGGTGAACGGGATCACGCAGAACACGTCGACGCCGAGGCCCTCGACCAGCTCGGCCCGCCGGTGCAGGCTCGTCAGCTGGGCCGGGTGGCTGCCCGGCCGGACCACTTCGGACGGGTGCGGGTCGAAGGTGATGAGGACGCTCGGCACGCCCTTGTCCTCGGCCAACCCGACCGCGCGGTCGATCAGCGCCTGGTGCCCGCGGTGGACGCCGTCGAACACGCCGATGGTCACCACGCAGCGGCCCCAGCCGCCGGGCAGGTGGTCGAGCCCTCTCCAGCGTTGCACGCGGGCCAGCCTAGGCCGTCGGCCCCGGCGCGCCGGCCGAGGTCGGGCTAGTCGTGACGGATGTCGCGACCGGCCTGGTGGACGGTGCCGCCGTCGCGCGCGACCGCGTTCTGGTTGACCGTGGTCGGCGAGTTGATCGTGACCGGGCCGAGGTTGCCACCCTGCACGACGGTGCCGTGCACCGTGCCGCTGATGTTGTTGTGCACGTTCGCGGTGGACGGCTGCGACTGCGGTTGCGGTTGCGGCTCGGCGGTGGCCGGTTCGGTCGACCCCGCCGGTTCGGGTCGCTCGGCCGCTTCGGATCGCTCGGCCGGTTCGGCCGGCGGCGTCGGGGCCGGTGCTTGCACGCGCAGGGCGATGACCACGCCCAACGCGGTGAGCAGCACGACCGTCACCCACGCCCACGGGTTCGCGCGGCCGTCGGTGGCGAGGTTGATCGCCACCCCCGTGGCCGACGTCACCACACCGGCCGCGGCCGGCCACACCCATCTCGACATGTCGTCCACGGTAGGCCTCATCCGCTCGGCGTGAGTACCACCAACGGCTTGGCGATCGGACCCTCGTCCTTCGCCAGCGCCACCACGTGGCCGTCCGGGCCGAAGACGCCGTACGTGCCGTCCAGCCCGCCCGCGGCCAGCCGTTGGCCGTGCGAGAGGGCGACCGCCTCGCGGGGCGCGATCTCGCGGCGGGGGAACGCGGTGGCCACGGCCGAGTCCAGGTCCAGGGACAGGCCCGGCGCGCTCTCCAGCTGCTCCAGCGTCTTGGCCACGCGCAGGTCGAACGGGCCGACGCGCGTGCGGCGCAGGGCCGCCAGGTGGCCGCCGACGCCGAGGTCCGCGCCGAGGTCGCGGGCCAGCGCGCGCACGTAGGTCCCGGACGAGCACTCCACCATCACGTCGAGCTCGGTGACGCCCTCGCCCTCGCGGCGGATCGACAGCACGTCGAAGCGGTGCACCGTGACCGGGCGCGCCGGGATCTCCACCGTCTCGCCCGCGCGGACCCGCGCGTAGGCGCGCTTGCCGTCGATCTTCACCGCGCTCACCGCGCTGGGCACCTGCTCGATCGCGCCGGTCAGCTTCGCCACACCGGCCCGGATCGCGTCCTCGTCCACTTCGGACGCGTCGGCCGTGGAGAGCACCTCGCCCTCGGCGTCGTCGGTCGTGGTGGACGAGCCGAGGCGGATCGTCGACAGGTACGCCTTGCTGTCCAGCGCGAGGTGGCCGAGCAGCTTGGTGGCCCGCTCGATGCCGAGCACGAGCACGCCGGTCGCCATCGGGTCGAGCGTGCCCGCGTGCCCGACCTTGCGGGTGCCGAGGATGCGGCGGACCTTGGCCACCACGTCGTGGGAGGTCATGCCGTCGGGCTTGTCGATCACGACGAGGCCGGGCGGGACGGGTGGCCCAGAGGGACGAACACGAGAAGATGCGGACACGGACGAGGATCCTAGGCGTCGACCAAAGCGCGCTTGCCGGCCGCGCCGGTCGCCACGTCCCACCGGCGGCGGCGCAACTGCACGGGCACGGACTCGCCGCGGTCCTCGGCGGCGAACACCGCGGCGCGCGCCCGGCGCCACCACACCACCGTGCGCCACAGGCCCGCCAGCAACACCGCCACCACGGACGAGAACGCGACCCGGTACGCCTGCGGCGCCGAGAGCACGGGCTCGACCACGTCCAGCAGCACGCCGACGGCCAGGGCGGTGAACGTGATCGCGGCGAACCCGCCGACGTTGGCCACGCCGGTCGCCGTGCTCACCCGGTGCAGCGGGTTGTAGTCGCGCACCAGCGCGAACGCCACGCCGGACGCCGGGTTGCCCAGCGCCAGCACCGCGAACACCGCGTACAGCGCGGGCGTCGGCAGCACACCGCCCGGCCAGCCGAGCAGCACGGCCCAGGACAGCACCGCCACGGCGAGGTAGGCGCCGACGATCGGCATCCGCCACTCCGGCCGGTTGCCGATCACCGTGCCCATCACCGGCCCGGTCACGATCGCCACCAGCACCAGCGTGCTCAGCACCGCCGACGCCGACGGCCGCGACAGGCCCTGCGCCTCGACCAGGTACGGGAAACCCCACAGCAGGCCCAGCACGGCGGGCGCGGACATCGACGTGAAGTGCACCCAGAACCCGAGGCGGGTGCTCGGCTCGCGCCACGCCTCCTTCACCTTCGCGCCCACCGCGCGCAACGGCACCGGCTCGACCACGGGCTGCGGGACGCCGTCGGGCACCTCGCGCACGCGCCACGCGACCACCGCCGCGTACGCCGCCGTGGCCAGGCCCGCGACCAGGAACGTCACCGTCCAGCCCGCGTTGTCCAGCAGCAAGGTCAGCGGCACGGTGGCCAGCAGGTTGCCCGCGCCGCCCAGCGCGGCGGACAGCGTCATGACCACGGTGAACCGGCGGGGCGGGAAGTGGGCGGCGGCCAGGCGCAGCACGCTGACCCACGTCATGGCGTCGCCGACGCCGAGCACCGCGCGTGCGGCCAGGCCGAGCGGGTAGGACTCGGCGAGCGCGAACAGGGTCTGGCCCACGCCCATGAGCAGGGCCGCGGCGGTGAGCACGCGGCGCGGGCCGAAGCGGTCCACCAGCAGGCCGGTGGGGATCTGCATCAGCGCGTAGAGGCCGATCTGCAGCACGGTGAACGTGCCGAGCGCGGCGGGTCCGACGGCGAAGCGGTCGCTCGCCTCCAGGCCGGCGACGCCGAGCGAGGTCCGGTGGAACAGGGCGGCGATGTAGACGAGGACGGCGGTTGACCAGATCAGCCACGCTCGTTTGGTGGCACGATCGACCGGCAAGGGGTGTCTCCTAGGCTTCCGTGCGGCAGCACTCGCAGTATCGGGAAACAGTTGCCTACTGTTAACGATTCCGGAGGGTGCCGAACACCACATCACGCCTGGTCACCGCGTCACCACACGGTGCCGACGCGCGCCCACTTCCCCGATCTGGTGCGCATGAGGACCAGCACGAGCCGCAGCACCATGAACGCCGACAGGCCGCTCCAG
This sequence comes from Actinosynnema sp. NPDC002837, assembly GCF_040295345.1. Lineage (NCBI taxonomy): Bacteria > Bacillati > Actinomycetota > Actinomycetes > Pseudonocardiales > Pseudonocardiaceae > Actinosynnema > Actinosynnema sp. NPDC002837. The sequence goes on along the minus strand of NZ_JBEOVG010000031.1, from coordinate 61,124 downwards.
ATCCCGATCAGCCCCCAGCCGAACGCGTGCGACGCCCACACCAGCGGCAGGAAGCCGAGTGCCGCCGAGGCCAGCGTCGCGGTGCGCAGGAACGCCGCGTCGCCCGCGCCGAGCAGCACGCCGTCCAGCGCGAACACCACGCCGGCGATCGGCTGCAGGCCCACGAAGAACCACCAGGCGTGCGGGATCTCGTCCAGCACGGCCCGGTCGCTGGTGAACACCATCGGCAGCGGGCTGGCCAGCGCCGCGAACAGGACGCCGAGCAGCACGCCGAACCACAGCCCGTACCCGGTCACCTGCCAGGCGAACCGGCGCGCCTGCTCACGGCGTTCCGCGCCGAGCGCCGCGCCGATGATCGACTGCGCGGCGATCGCCAACGAGTCCAGCACGAGCGCGAGGAACGTCCACAGCTGCAGCACGACCTGGTGCGCCCCGACCGCGCCGACCGACGTGCGCGCGGCCACCGCCGCGGCGGACAGGAAGCACGCCTGGAACGCGAGGCTGCGCAGGACGAGGTCCCGGCCCAGGCCCAGCTGGGCCCGCATGCGGTGCCGGTCGGGCCGCAGGCTCACCCGTTCCGAGCGCAGCGCCTTGAAGAACAGCCCGGCGGAGAGCACCTGGGCGATCACGTTCGCGATCGCGGAGCCCTCCAGGCCCCAGTGCGCGCCGTGCACCAGGACCGGGCACAGCACGGCCGAGACGGCGTTGCCGACGAGCACGTACCGCAGCGGGCGCCGGGTGTCCTGCACACCGCGCATCCAACCGTTGCCGGCCATCGTGACCAGCACGAACGGCGCGCCGAACAACGCGATCCGCAGCCACGCGACGGCGTTGTCGGCCACCTCGCCGCCACCGCCGAGCAGCCGTGCGGCGGGACCGGCCAGCACCTGACCGAGCACGATCACCAGCGCGCCCACGGCCAGCGCCAGCCACGTCGCCTGCACGCCCTCCTCGACCGCCTCGCGCCGCCGGCCCGCGCCGAACAGCCGTGCCGTGCGCGCCGTCGTGCCGTAGGAGAGGAACGTCAACTGGGTCGCGACCTGCGTGAACAGCACGCCGCCGACCGCGAGGCCCGCCAGCGGCAGCGCGCCGAGGTGCCCCACGACCGCCGTGTCCACCAGCACGTACAGCGGCTCGGCCGCCAACACCACCAGCGCGGGCGCGGCCAACCCGACCATCCTGCGCGCCGGAACCCGCTCCTCCACCTGATCCCCTCAATGCACGACGAACCGTCCCGGACGCAGGACTCACCCGCGTGTCCTACGTCCGGAACGCGCGTGTCCTGCGCCCGGAACACCCGAGTCGAACGCTCAGGACGGCGCGGTCACGGTCTCCAGGGCGGCACGCAGGCTCGCCAGCACCTCGTCGGCCTCGCCGGCGGCGGTGAAGCCCGCGGCCAGCCGGTGGCCACCGCCGCCGAGCAGCTGCGCGACCTCGCGCACGTCCACCCGGCTCACCGCGCGCAACGACACCGACCACGACGACGGCCGCAGCTCCTTCAGCACCGCCGCCACCTCGGCCTCGGCCGTGGTGCGCACGAGGTCGACCACGCTCTCGACCTCCTCGGGCCGCAGCCCGGCGGCGTCCTCCAGCGTCACGACGGCGTGCACGAACCCCAGCCCACCCGCCGCGTCACGCTCCAGGCGCGCCCGGCTCAGCACCTTCGCCAACATGCCCAGGTACCCGAACGGGTGAGAGTCCATCAACGGCCGGGCCACGGCCTCGGCGTCCACCCCGGCCGCGAGCAGCCGGGCGGCCACCTCGTGCGTCGTCGCCGACGCGTGCCGGAACGACCGCGTGTCCGTCACCAGACCCGCGTACACGCACCGCGCCACCGGCTCGTCCAGCTCGACGCCCAGCACGTCCAGCAGCCGCAGCACCACGAGCGCGGTCGCCTCGGCCCGGTCGTCCACCACGTTCACGTGCCCGAACCCCGGGTTCGACACGTGGTGGTCCACCACGACCACCACACCGGCGGTGGACACCCGATCGGCCAACGGACCAAGCCGCCCGACACTGCCCGTGTCCAACGCGACCAGCACCGGCGGCGCGGCGGGCACCGCGGACGCGGGCACCAGCAGCCCCGCCACGTCCAGGTCCCGCAACGTCTCCGGCACCTCGGCCGGCGCGCCGAACGACACCCGGACCACCGCGCCCCGGCGGTGCAGGGCCAGCCCCAGCGCCAACGCGCTGCCCAACGCGTCCGCGTCGGGGTTCACGTGCGCCAGCAGCGTCACGTCGGTGGCGGTGGACAGGACGCGAGCGGCCTCCGCGAGTTCCGCGCTCAAGTCGCCGGTCGCGCGGAGGCCGTCGGACACCCGGGCGCCATCGGACGCGCGGACACCATCGGACGCGCTCGGGTCGGGAGACGCGCTCGGGTCGTTCAAGCTCGGATCGTTGTGCACGGCGAGAACGCTAGTCGGCGTCCTCGGCCTCGCGCGGAGGCTTGTACGGGTCCGGCTCGCCCGCCGGCTCCGCGCCGTGCGCGATGCGCGCCACCTCGGCGTCCAGCTCCCGCGCCTTGGCCAGCAGTTCGTCCATCCGACGCGCCTCGGCGGGCACGTTGTCGGTGACGAACGACAGGGTCGGCGTGAACCGGACACCGGTCTGCTGGCCGACCATGGTGCGCAGCACGCCCTTGGCCTTCTCCAGCGCGGCGGCGGCGCCCGCGAGGTCCGGCTCGGAGTCGAGCTTCTCGCCGAGCACGGTGTAGTAGATCGTCGCGTCGTGCAGGTCGCCGGTCACCCTCGTGTCCGTGATGGTGACGCGAGCCAGCCGGGGGTCCTTCACCTCGTGCTCCAGCGCGGAAGCCACGATCTGCGAGATCCGCTTGGCCAGCTTGCGAGCCCGTGCCTGGTCGGCCACGGCGCTCCCCTCCTGTCGTTGCGATTCGTCGCCTGCTCGGCGACGCTTGCTAGTCGTCCTCCGGCCCGACCAACCTGTGGCGGGCGGAGAGAAGTTCCAGTTCGGGCCGTCCGGCCACCAGCCGCTCGCAGGCGGCCATCAGGTCCCTCACATGCTCGGCGTCGGCGGCGACGGCCGCCACTCCGATCAGGGCCCGGCGGTGCAGGTCCAGGTGGCCCGCCTCGGCGACCGACACCTCGAACCTGCGGCGCAGCTCGGCCACGATGGGCTTGACCACGGACCGCTTCTGCTTCAACGAGTGCACGTCGCCGAGCAGCACGTCCAACTCAAGGGCACCGACGAACACAGATGATCACCAAGGGTGTCCAGAGGTGCGGGGCCGCCGGCTACGACGGCCCCGCACCTGGCTGAAGACGATCAGGCGCGCGGCTTCTCGCGCATCTCGAACGTCTCGATGATGTCGCCGACCTTCAGGTCGCTGTAGTTGCCGAGCGTCAGACCGCACTCGAAGCCCTCGCGGACCTCGGTCGCGTCGTCCTTGAACCGGCGCAGCGAGCTGATCGGCAGGTTCTCCTGCACGACGTTGTTGTCGCGCAGCAGGCGGGCCCGGGCGTTGCGCCGGATCTCGCCCGACATCACGAGGCAACCCGCGATCGTGCCGACCTTGGAGGACTTGAAGACCTCGCGGACCTCCGCGCGGCCCAGCTGGACCTCTTCGTACTCCGGCTTGAGCATGCCCTTCAGGGCCTGCTCGATCTCGTCGATCGCCTGGTAGATCACCGTGTAGTAGCGGACGTCCACGCCCTCGCGGTTGGCGAGCTCGGTGGCCTTGCCCTCGGCCCGGACGTTGAAGCCCAGGACGATGGCGCTACCCGCGACGGCGAGGTTGATGTCGCCTTCGGTGATGCCACCGACGCCGCGGTGGATGACCCGCAGCTCGACGTCGTCGCCGACCTCGATCTTCATCAGCGCGTCCTCGAGGGCCTCGACGGTACCCGAGTTGTCGCCCTTGATGATCAAGGTGAGGGCGCTCGTCTCCTTCAGCGCGGCGTCCAGGTCCTCCAGGCTGACGCGCTTGCGCTTCGCGGCGTTCATCGCGTTGCGGTTGCGGGCCTGGCGGCGCTCGGCGATCTGCCGGGCCACCCGGTCCTCCTCGACCACGAGGAACGTGTCGCCCGCGCCGGGCACCGAGGTGAGGCCGATGACCTGCACCGGACGCGACGGCGTCGCCACCGTGACGTCCGCGCCGTGCTCGTCGACCATGCGGCGCACGCGACCGTAGGCGGCGCCCGCCACGATCGAGTCACCCACGCGGAGCGAACCGCGCTGGACCAGCACCGTGGCCACCGGGCCGCGACCGCGGTCCAGGTGCGCCTCGATGGCGACGCCCTGCGCCTCCATCTCCGGGTTGGCCCGCAGGTCGAGCGAGGCGTCGGCGGTCAGCAGGATCGCTTCCAGCAGGCCGTCGATGTTGATGCCCTGCTTCGCCGAGATGTCGACGAACATGGTCTCGCCGCCGTACTCCTCGGCGACCAGCCCGTACTCGGTGAGCTGCTGGCGGATCTTGGCGGGGTTGGCCCCCTCCTTGTCGATCTTGTTCACCGCGACCACGATCGGCGCGTTGGCCGCCTGGGCGTGGTTGATCGCCTCCACCGTCTGCGGCATCACGCCGTCGTCGGCCGCCACCACGATGACCGCGATGTCGGTCGAGTTCGCACCACGCGCACGCATGGCGGTGAACGCCTCGTGACCCGGGGTGTCGATGAACGTGATCAGGCGCTCGTTGCCCTCGAGCTCCGTGTTCACCTGGTAGGCGCCGATGTGCTGGGTGATGCCACCCGCCTCGCCCTCGGCCACCTTCGCCGTGCGGATGGTGTCCAACAGGCGCGTCTTGCCGTGGTCGACGTGACCCATGACGGTGACGACCGGCGGGCGGATCTGGAGGTCCTCCTCGCCGCCGGCGTCGTCGCCGTAGGTGATGTCGAACGTCTCCAGCAGCTCGCGGTCCTCCTCCTCGGGGGACACGACCTGCACGTTGTAGTTCATCTCGGAGCCGAGCAGCTCCAGGATCTCGTCGGAGACGGACTGCGTCGCGGTGACCATCTCGCCGAGGTGGAACAGCACCTGCACCAGCGAGGCCGGGTTGGCGTTGATCTTGTCGGCGAAGTCGGTCAGCGAGGCGCCACGCGGCAGGCGGATCGTCTCGCCGCTGCCCTTGGGCAGGCGGACGCCACCGACCGAAGGCGCCTGCATGTTGTCCATGTACTCCTGGCGCTTCTGCCGCTTCGACTTGCGGCCACGACGCGCCGGACCACCGGGACGGCCGAAGGCACCCGCGGCGCCGCCGCGACCACCGGGACCGCCACCACCGGGACGACCGCGGAAACCGCCGCCACCACCGGCCGGTGCGCCACCGCCACCGCCGCCACCGCCGCCGGGGCGGAAGCCACCGCCGCCGCCACCGCCGCCACCGGGACGGAAGCCGCCACCGGCGCCACCGCCGCCGCCACCGGGGCGGAAGCCGCCACCGGCGCCACCGCCACCACCGGGACGACCGCCGCCGCCACCAGGACCACGACCACCGCCGCCGCCACCGGGACCGCCGGGGCCACGACCGCCGCCACCACCGCCACCGGGGCGGGGCGCGGGACGACCGGGCATCATGCCCGGGTTCGGCCGGGGCGGCATGTTGCCGGGGTTGGGCCGGGGACCGCCGGGACCGCCACCGGAGCCACCCGGACGGGGGCCTGCCGGACGCGAGTCACCGGGCTTGGGGCCGGACGGCCGCTCGCCGCCACCCGGCGCGGCCGGGCGGGGCGCCTGCGGACGCGGCGCCGGAGCGCCACCGCCCACGCCGAACGGGTTGTTGCCCGGACGCGGGGGCCGCGGGCCGGCGGGCTTGGGGGCCTGCGGGCGCGGCGGGACCACGGACGGGGGGTTCTGCGCCGCCGCGGGCTGCTGCTGCGGTGCGCGGGGGCCGGGACGAGGGCCGGGGCCACTGGTCCGCGGCGCCTGCTGGGGCGCCTGCTGGGGCCGCTGCTGCGGCTGCGGCGCGGGCGCCGCGGTCGGCTGCTGCTTGGGCGCCTGGACGGGCGTCGGAGCCGCGGCCGCTGCCGGGGCCGGGGCCTCGGGCTGCGCGGCGGGAGCCGGAGCCGCGGGCGCCGGAGCGGCGGGCTTGGCCACCGGCTTGGGCGCCATCGGCTTGGGACCGGGCACCGGGCGGGGACCCGGCTTGCCGGCGGTCGCCGGCGGGCGCGGGGCCTCGCTCTTGGTCTCGCCCGAGGCCGCGCTCGTCGGCGCGGGCTTCGGCGGCGCCGGGCGGGCGCCTGCGGGCTTGGGCTTGGACTCGCCCTTGGCGTAGGCGTCACGGAGCCGCCGGGCCACGGGGGCCTCGACGGTGCTGGACGCGGACTTCACGTACTCGCCCTGGTCGGCGAGCTTGGTGAGTAGTTCTTTACTCGTGACTCCGAGCTCTTTGGCGAGCTCGTGCACGCGGGCCTTACCTGCCACTGCACTCCTCTGTGAGGGAGGCCGGCGGGCAAGTCCCGTCGACCTCGTCTTAACGTCGCGCGTTCATGTCTTCAGCTTCACGGCTGACTCATGACGGGTCGACCTGCTTCCTTGCTTCCTGCTGGTCACGGGGCGATCCCGCGACCTCCTGCCCACACTGCTCGAGATGACCGCGCACGCGTTTCACGTCGAGCGGACCCTGGACCCTGAAGGCCCGGGGGAACGCCCGTCGCTTCTCGGCGTTGCGGAGGCAGTCCGGATCGGGGTGCAGCCATGCTCCCCTACCGGGCAACCGTCGACGTGTGTCCGGGACCACAGCCCCGTCCACGACCACCACGCGCAGCAGCTCGGAGGGCAACGTCCGAGAGCGGCATCCGATGCACGTACGAACCGGGCCGATGTGCGCGAGATCCGATCCCCGACGTTGAACCACTGAGAAGTCTATCCCCTGTTGCCTATTCAGCCGAACCGGATGCCGATGCGCCCGCCGGAGCGGCCCCGCCGGCCTCCGCATCACTGCGGATGTCGATGCGCCAGCCGGTGAGCCTGGCGGCCAACCGGGCGTTCTGCCCCTCCTTGCCGATGGCGAGGGAGAGCTGGAAGTCCGGGACCACGACCCGTGCCGTCTTGGCGCGCTCGTCGAGCACCTTGACGGAGACAACCTTCGCCGGTGACAAGGCATTCCCGACGAACGTGGCCGGGTCGTCGGAGTGGTCGATGATGTCGATCTTCTCACCGGCCAGCTCGCTCATGACGTTGCGCACGCGGGCGCCCATCGGCCCGATGCACGCGCCCTTGGCGTTGACGCCGGGGACGGTCGTGCGGACCGCGATCTTCGAACGGTGACCTGCCTCACGTGCCACCGCGGGGATCTCCACGGTGCCGTCGGCGATCTCCGGGACCTCGAGCGCGAACAGCCTGCGCACCAGGTTCGGGTGCGTGCGCGAAAGGGTGATCTGGGGGCCTCGCGAGCCGCGGGACACGCCGACGACGTAGCACTTGAGGCGCGAGCCGTGCTCGTAGGACTCGCCGGGCACCTGCTCGGCGGGCGGCAGCACGCCCTCGGTGTCGCCGACCTGGACCACGACCATGCCGCGGGCGTTGGCGCGGGCGTCGCGCTGCACGACGCCGGCGATGATCTCGCCCTCCTTGGCGGAGAACTCGCCGAACGTGCGCTCGTGCTCGGCGTCGCGCAGGCGCTGGAGGATGACCTGGCGGGCGGTGGTGGCGGCGATGCGGCCGAAACCCTCGGGGGTGTCGTCCCACTCCTCGGCCACGGTGCCGTCCGGGTTGAGCTCCTGGGCGAGCACGCGCACCGCGCCGCTCTTGCGGTCGATCTCGACGCGGGAGTGGGCGTGGTGGCCCTCGGTGTGCTTGTAGGCGGTCAGCAGGGCCGTCTCGATGGCTTCGAGAACGGTGTCGAAGGGGATGTCCTTGTCCCGTTCGATCGCCCTGAGAGCGGCGATGTCGACGTTCACTCCGACTCCTCCTTCAGGTGCTTGCCTTCGAGGAGCGCGAGCTCGTCGACCGGCGGCTGCTTGAACTCGACTTCGACGACGGCGCGCTCGATCGTCCGGTACTCGACGCGGCGCAGCTCGCCCTTGACCAGCAGCACGACGCCGGTGTCGTCGGCATCGCCGACCCGGCCGAAGAACTCGACCGGGTCCGGTTCCTTGGCAGGGGCCTGCGGCTTGACCTTCACCAGGCGCAGCCGGTTGCGCTTCCAGTGGCGAGGCTTGGTGAGCGGGCGGTCCGCGCCGGGCGAGGTGACCTCGAGCGTGTACGGCCCGGCGATCAGGTGCTCGTTGGCGTCGAGGGCGGCGGAGACGGCGCGGCTGGCCTGCGCCACCTCGTCCAACCCGATCCCGTCGTCGCCGTCCACGACCACCTTGACCAGCCTGCGACGCCCAGCCTGGTTCACGTCGAGCAGTTCGAGGTCGAAGCCGATCGCCTCGACCGCCTCCCGCACGACGGGTGTTAGCTGCGCGGCGAGTTCTCCGCGCGGCGGGCTGGACATGTGGTGACTCCAGGTTCTGTTCGAGTGCAGAGGGCACGGCAACCCCGGCCGACGCTGCACTTCGCCGGCCGTGGTCGCCCAGACTATCTCGTTCGGCGGGCTCCCACGTGCCACGGGCGAAGGCGGCACGTGGGGTGGGTGGGGTCGGTGGGGGTGGGTGGGGTCGGTGGGGGTGGGTGGGCGGATGGATGGGTGGGTGGATGGGTTGGGGTGGGAGGTGCGGTGGGGTTGGTGCGGCCGGGTTGGTGCGGTGCGGCTCTGGCAGGATCGGAACACGTGATCGGAAGAACGGCGTTCAGCAGGCGCGCGGTGCTGCTGGCGACGGCGACGGCGCCGTTGGCGGTTGCGTGCACCACACCCCCTCCCCCTCCGCCGCCACCGGACCCGCTGGCGGAGCTGGTGAAGGCGGCGCTGTCGGACGCCGCGCTCGCCACGGCGGTCGGAGCGCCCGAGACGGCCGCGGCGCGAACCGAGCACGCGACGCGGTTGCAGGCTGAGGTCGACCGGGCGACGCCGCGGGTGCCGGGGTCGTCGGTGGTGCCGACGACGTTGCCTTCGGTGGCGCCGCAGGCGGGGGCGACGCGGGAGGCGTTGGCGCCGGCGTTGCAGGCGGCGCAGAAGCAGGCGGCTGAGTTGGTGGCGAAGGTGGAGACGCACCGGGTGGGGTTGGTCGCCTCGGTGGCGGCCGGGTGCGCGAGCCTGGTGGAGGCGCTGTCGTGAGTGGCACGGGCGCTGTCGTGAGTGGTGGGGGTTTGTCGTGAGCGTGGACGCGGTGCAGGACGCGTTGGCGGCGGAGCACGCGGCGGTGTGGACGTACGGGCTGGTCAGCGCGTTCATCTCGGTGCCGCAGCAGTCGGCGGCGGTGGCGGACGGGGCGAACGCCCACCGGGCGCGGCGGGATGTGACGGAGCGGTGGTTGCGCGATGCGGGCGCGACGCCCAGGCCTCCGGCAGCGGCCTACCTGCCGCCTCAGCCGGTGGACAGCGCGGCGTCGGCGATCGCGGCGTTGATCACGGTGGAGACGGATGCGTGCGTGGCTTGGCGCGGGGTGTTGGAGCGGACTGATGACGCGGCGCTGCGGACGTCGGCGTTGGACGCGTTGACGGTGTCGGCGGTGCGGGCGACGCGGTGGAGGAAGGTGGCAGGGGTTACGCCGACATCGATCGCGTTTCCTGGTGCGGGGGTCGGTTGAGGTTGGTTGATGGTCGGCGAGATGTAGGAGCCTCAAAGATCAAAAGAGTCCTCGCCGGACGGGCAGATCAGCAGGATGACGACCGGTGGGTGGGTACGCGCCGGGTCCGTTGTGGGTCGGGTTTCGTGTCATCCCACCGACCTCCCTACGGGCTACCACACGTATCAAGGGGGGCGACATCAGTGAACGCCGAGGTATAGGTCGGACAGCGCCCCCCTTGACACGCGCGGTAGGGCGGAGCCAGGTCGGCGGGATGACACGAAGCCCTTCGTTTGGGGGGAGGGCGAGCGTGACGTGGCCCCTGGTTGGGGGGTGCGCGGTGCGGTGGGTGCGGTGGGTGCGGGCGGTGCGGTGGTGCGGGCGGTGAGGTGGTGCGGGCCGAGTGGGCGGTGCGGGCCGAGTGGGGGTGCGGGCCGAGTGGGGGTGCGGGCCGAGTGGGGGGTGCGGGCCGAGTGGGGGGTGCGGGCCGAGCGGGCCGAGCAGGCGGTGCGGGCCGAGCAGGGGTGCGGGCGGTGAGGGAGTGCGGGCCGAGCGGGTGGTGTGGTGGCGCGGGGTGCGGGCCGGGGGCGGCGCGGGCGGTGAGGGGCCTGGTGGGCCGAGGTGTGGGGGTTGGTTAGGCGTTCAGGTCGGCGGCGAGGCGGAAGGCGTCGTTGCTGATTCGCTTCATCAGCTGGTTGTGCGCGGTCTCGTCGGGGCCGTGTTTGACCGAGTCCGATTCGATGATGATCACGTCGCGGTCTTGCAGGCGGGCGGCGAAGCCGCCGTTGGCCAGGGTGGTCAGGTTCGGCACGCGGACGGCGCCGTCTTTGACCAGGTCGTTGACGTTGCCGGTGCCGTCGCGGGTGGTCAGGTCCTTCAGTTTGGCGGCGTCCTCGGGTGTCTTCATCCGCACGATTGACACGGACGTGTAGACCTTCACCCCGTCAGGGGTGGTCGTCGTGTACAGACCGCGCGTGAGTTGTTGGCACGGCGTGTTGGTCAGGAACGTCTTGGTCTGCCCGTACGCGTGCGACGCGCAGTCGCTGTCCTTCAGCGGCTCGGGGACGTCAGGCGACGCGGCGAAGGAGAACTCCCCCGACGGCGCGGACGTGGTGGTGGGGGTGCCGGTGGGAGTGTTCTTCGGCATCACGACCAGCCACACCAGGCCGGACACCACCGCCACGCCGAGCAGGCCGAGGCCCTTGAGCACCATCCCGCGGCGCGGGTGCGCCGTGGGAGCGGCGGGCCCGCGGCGTGGCGGGGGCGGAGGCGAGCTCAGCAGCGAGTCCAGCTGCCCGATCTCCGACCGCCACAGCGGGGCGGTGTCCGACGGTCGGACGGGCGGGATCCGCTGCGTCACCTCTTCGGGTGATTCGGGAGGAACCGACACAAAGACCCACGGTAACGGAAGCGGGTCAGCTGAGCGCCGTGAGCACCTGATCGACATCCTCGGCGGTGTTGTAGAGGTGGAAGGCCAGGCGGACGCGGCCGGCTCGGATGCTGGACCGCACGCCGGCCGCCGCGAGCCGGTCGGCGGCGTCGGGGAGGTCGAGGGAGACGATCGCGGTTCCGCGGGGAGGCAGGTCGAGGCCGGTGAGCAGGGCGTCGGCCAGGCCCACGTTGTGGTCGCGGACCGCCCCGAGGTCCAGCGAGGCGAGGTGGGGGAGGGAGACGGCGGCGCCGAACTGGGACAGCAGGACCGGGGAGAGGTCGAGGCGGCGGGCGTCGGGGGCCAGGCGGAGCGGGAGGCCGTAGACCGTGCTCCACGGATCGTCGCCGGCGTACCAGTTGGCCGCCACGGGCACCGTGCGCTCCAGGGCCGAGGGAGAGCACGCCAGCCAGGCGCAGCCCCGTGGCGCCATGAGGAACTTGTAGCCCACGGCGACGACCCAGTCGGCCCAGCCCAGGTCGAGCGGTAGCCAACCGATCGCCTGGGAGGCGTCCAGCAGGACCGGCACGCCGGTCGCGCGCAGGCCGTCCAGGTCGACGACGCGACCGTCGGCGGACTGCACGACGCTGACCGCGACGAGGTCGTGCGCGCCCGCGTGGGCGACGATCTCGTCCAGTTCGACTTCGGTGACCCGCAGGCCGCGGGCGGCGAAGGGGAACGTCAGGCTGGTGAACTCGCCGCGGGCGACGAGGACCGAGGCGTCGGCGGGCAGTCCGGCGGCGACGAGGGAGACGAGCTGGGAGCCCGACGCGCCCGCGGCGACGCGGTCGGACGGCACGCCGACGAGCCGGCCGAACGCCTCGCGCGCCGTCGTCACGTGCTCGTCGACCGCGCCCGGCCCGTCCGCGCCGGCCGACCACCGGCGCACGGCGTCCGCGACGGCCGTGGCGGCGGGGGTGGGAGGGACGCCGATGCTCGCGGTGTTCAGGTAGCCGAGGGGGACGTCGAAGGTCGTGCCGAAGGCTGAGCGCATGGGGTGATCACACGGTCTCGGCGACCCCGTCGTCCACCGAATTGCGGTTCTTGCGGCGGGCGTAGACCTGCTTGCGGGTGCGGGCGACGACCTCGCCGGCGGAGTCCACGACGTCGGTGGAGAACCACAGCAGGGCCTTGCTGTCCGAAGCGGCCCGGGAGCGCAGCTCGTCGAGGTGCTCGTCGGTCAGGTGGAACTCGGCGTGGACGGTGCCGCGGCCGGGCTTGACGAACTCGATCTCGCCCGCCCGGTCCCACACCAGGTGCTCGCGGCCGAGGTGGTGCAGCACGAGCAGCATCCAGAACGGGTCGGTCATCGAGAACAGCGAGCCGCCGAAGTGCGTGCCCACGTAGTTGCGGTTCCACCAGTGCAGCCGCATCCGGACCTTGGCGTGGCGGTAGTCGTCGGACAGCTCGACCACGCGGATGCCGGCGAACAGGAACGGTGGCCACAGGTTCATGCCGCGGCGCAGTCGGGATGCCTTCACGGCGACTATGTTACCAGCGGGTAATAGTCGGTCGGGTGGAATCAGTGCAGGGTGATGACGTTCTTCGTCACCTTCGAGGCGGCGTCCGAGCAGAGGAACGCGACCACGTCGGCCACGTCCTCGGGCTGGGAGACGTCGTGCGCGGCGCGCACCGCGTCGTTGACCCAACCGGTGTCGGTGACGCCCGGTTTGACGACGTTGGACGTGATGCCGTGCGGCCACAGCTCGGCCGCCGCGGACATGGCGTAGTTGTCCAGCGCCGCCTTCGCCGCGCCGTAGGACACCTCGCTCGGGAAGCCGAGCGGGCCGCCGGAGGTCAGGCCGACGATGCGGCCCCAGTTGCCGCCGCGGGCGATGTGCCGGCGGGCGAACTCGGCGATCAGGAGCGCACCGGCGCGGGCGTCCACGGCGAACTGCGCGTCGAACGTCTGGGGCGTGACGGCCTGCAGGACGCGGCCGAACTGGTCGGTCTCGACGGCCAGGAACGTGTCCTGCACCCAGCTGGAGGCGTTGTTGACCAGGATGTCGACCGGCCCGAAGAGCTTCTCCGCGGTGTCGAAGAGCGTGCCGGGCGCCAGCGGGTCGGTGAGGTCGATCTCCAGAGCGTGCGCCTTGCCGCCCGCCTCGGTGATGGCGGCGACCACGTCGGCCGCGTCCGACTCGCGGGCGGTGAAGTACTCGCGCGGCAGGCTCGGGTCCGGCGCGGGCGCGAAGCGCAGGAACGAGATGAGGACGTTGACGCCCCGGGCGGCGAGCGCCTTGGCGGTGGCCGCCCCGATGCCCTGGTTGGCCCCGGTGACGATCGCGGTGTGGATCACGTACGGCATCGTGCCTGATCGGGCGGCGGTGGCGCACCGCGATTTAAGCTCTGGAGGCATGCGCAGCGAAGAGATCGAGATCCGCACCGGCTCGGCCGAGGTCGTCCACGATCTGACCCGCGCCTGCGAGGACTTCCTGGCCGGCGTGGACGGCGACGGCCTGCTGCACGTCTGGGTGCCGCACGCGACCGCTGGACTGGCGGTGCTGGAGACCGGCGCGGGCAGCGACGACGACCTGCTGGCCGCGTTGCGCGAGCTGCTGCCCGCCGACGGGCGGTGGCGGCACCGGCACGGGTCGCCCGGTCACGGCCGTGACCACGTGCTCCCCGCGCTCGTGCCGCCCTACGCGACGATCCCGGTGCTAGGCGGTGTGCTGGCGCTCGGCACCTGGCAGTCGGTCTGCCTCGTCGACACCAACGTCGACAACCCCGTCCGCAAGGTCCGGCTGAGCTTCCTGGCCGGGTAGCAGCAGGACGGCCAGACCCGCGACGGCAAGTCCCACGAACACCCAGACCTGGGCGGTGTCCAGCGACCCACCGTGGAGCAGGGCGCGCACGCCCTCCGTGGAGAAGCGGAACGGCGTCCAGGACCAGAGCAGGGTCCGGTAGACGGGGTCGATCAGCTCCGGCACCTGGCCCGCGACGGCGGGCGCGATCAGGTACAGCGGGCCGAGCAGGGCCATCGCCCGGATGCCGAGCAGCCTCAGCAGCGCGCCCTGGACCAGCGCGAACGCCGCACCGACCAGGGCGAGGTAGCCGAGCACGGTGGCGGTGAGGGGCAGGGACGAGTCCCACAGGGCGAACAGGCCCGCGACCACCGCGACGCCGAGCACGGTCGTGGTGGCGACGCCCGTGAGCCGGCCGATCAGGGTCGGCTTGCGGACCACCACCGTGAACGCCGCCGCGGCGATCAGGCCGGTGATCCACAGCAGCGCGCTGGCGGCCGGCGGCGCCGTGCGACCGGCGGCGGACGCCGGGTCGAGCGTGACGACCTTCGCCTCCATCCCGGCCCCTTGGACGACGCCGCCGAGCACCTGCTGGGCGACCTGCGTGCCGGACGGGTTCACCGCGCCGGACAGCAGCACGGTCGCGCCGCCGGGCGCCAGCTCGAGCACCCCGTAGACCTCTTGGCGGGAGAGCAGCTCCCGCGCGTCGTCGGGAGTGGTCACCCGCCACGAGACTTCCGCCACGTCGCTGCCGCCCACCTTCTCGGCGACGCCGCGCAGCTGCGGTGGCGCGTCGGCGCCCACGGCGACCGCGAGCGGCACCGCGTCGGGGTGGACCGTCGCTTGGACGCCGAACGTCAGCAGGCCCAGCACGAGCGCGATCAACGCGCCCGCGACGGCGGTGGCCACCGCGATGACCGACGGCGGCCGGTCGTGCAGTGCGGCCATGGTGCCCTCCTAGGTAGTTCATCAAGTGTTGAATTAGAGGCTACGACCGACCGCCCACGGAAGTCAACGCGCGCTGAATTGATCGGAGCGGTCCGGGGCGCGAGCGGCACCGGGTACGGTTTGGGCCGTGACTTACCCAGGTGACGGGCAGTCCGGCTGGGGCGGCCAGCCCAACCAGGGCGATTGGGGCCGGCAGGACCAGGGCTACCCGCAGCAGGTCTTCCCGCAGAACTACGGCGGTTCGTACGGCGGTCTCGGCGTCTTCTCGGGCGGCGAGGAGCCCCCGCCCGAGAAGAAGAGCAAGGCCAAGCTGTGGCTGGTGATCGGCGCGGTCGTCGTCGTGCTGGTCGGCGGCGGCGTGACCGCGTACGTGCTGACCAGGCCGGACGCCACGCCGCCGGTCGCGCAGAACACCACGACGAGCAGCACGTCGACGACCACGACCACCACGGCGAAGACGACGCCGTCGACCCCGCCGAACGCCACCTGCGAGCCCGTCAAGCAGGGCTGGAACTGCCTGCCGGTGACCGCCCTGTCGTACAGCTACGACGTGCCCAAGGGCTGGTCGCCCGCGCAGGGCAGCGCGCCGGTCGAGGCGATGCCGGACGTGAAGCTGACCGGCCTCACCGTCAACGGCGCGTACGACTGCGGCGGCAAGGACTTCACCCGCGGCGGCGCGGGCGGTGTCGTGGTGCCGCAGACCGACCTCACCGCGGTGGCCAAGGACTTCGCCGAGAAGCTCGCCACGCAGTACTACAAGTCCGCGCCGAAGTCCGAGGTCAAGCTCGGCGAGCCGAAGCCGGTGAAGCTGACGAGCTCGCTGGGCGACATCGAGGGCGTGCAGGTCGACGCCACCGCCACCACGTCCGGCGACGAGTGCCTGGCCACCAAGGGCATGGTCAAGGTCCTGGTCCTCAAGGGGGACAAGGGCTTCCACGTGTTCATGGCGAACGGCGACCTCGAAGGCGGCCCGGCGGAGCCGAAGCCGCTGGCCGAGGCCGAGTTGCAGGGCATGGTCGACTCCGTGAAGCCGCTGAGCCGGTGAGCTACTCCGGACTGGGCGTCTACCAGCAGCAACCGCCGAAGCGGCCCAGCCGCGCGCCGCTGTGGATCGCGCTGGGCGTGGTCGCGCTGCTCGTCGTCGGCGGCGGCGTCACCGCGATCGTGCTGCTGAACTCCGACGACGGCCAGGCGGCGCGGCCCACCTCGACGTCGACCACGTCGGCCGCGCCCGAGCCGGACTGGCAGGCGGTGGAGGACGAGAAGGCCGGCCTGTCCTACGAGCTGCCGCCGTCCTGGGAGTCCAGCGGCGCCGGCTCGTCCGGGCGGGTCAAGCTGAGCACGACGTACGTGTCGCGGCCGTTCCAGTGCCAGGGCCGGAGCATGATCCAGGCGCAGGCGATGGCCGGTTCGGTCGTGCACGACGACCCGGAGCAGGTCGCCGCCGAGCTGGTGAACCGGATCGCCGCCGGCGGGTACACGGTGAACAACGCGCCGCCCGAGATCGGCGAGCCGCGCGTCGAGTCCGGTGACGACGGGGTGGTCCGGCTCAGCGTCGAGGTGACGCCCCAGTCCGCCAGCGCCTGCTACGCGCCCAAGGCCACGGTCAGCGCGGTGGCCATGAGCAACGGGTCCGAGGTGGCGGTGTTCGTGCTCAACGTCGCCGAGGGCGGGCCGCACGTGGCCGAAGGTCCCTCGGACGACGACGTGAAGCGCATCCTGGAAAGCGTGCGGCAGCCGTGAACACGTTGGTGCTGTGGGACATCGACCTGACGTTGATCGACGCCAGGGGCCTCGGGCACGACTGGTACCGCACCGCGTTGCGCGCGACGTCGGGCCTGGACCTCGTGCACGTGCCCAGCTTCCCCGGCCGCACCGAGCGCGCCATCACGCGCGAGCTGCTGACGGCGCACGACCTGGAGCCGACCGAGGAGCTGGTGGCCCGGCTGCACGCCGAGCTGATCGACGTGGCCACGCGGGAACGCGACCTGCTGCCGACCCGGGGGCACGCGCTCCCGGGCGCCTTGGCCGCGCTGAAGGCGTTGGGGGCGCAGGAGGACGTCGTGCAGTCGCTGGTCACCGGGAACCTCGTGGAGATCGCCCGGTACAAGCTGGCCGCGTTCGGGCTCGACGAGCACCTGGACTTCGAGATCGGCGGCTACGGCTCGGTGTCCGAGCACCGGCCCGCGCTGGTGCTGGAGGCGGTGCGGCTGGCCACGGCCAAGCACACCCGCGAGTTCCGGCCCGTGGTCATCGGCGACACGCCGCACGACGTGGACGCCGCGCTGCACCACGGCGCCGTCGCCATCGGCGTGGCGACGGGTCGCAGCGACGTGGCGGAACTGCGGGAGGCCGGCGCGCACGTCGTGCTGGAGGACCTGTCCGACACGGCGGCCGTGCTGGCCGCGGTGTTGAACGGCCGCTGCTCCGCAGACGGCGGCTCAGTCGCCTGAAAGTCGGTCGTCCACGCCCTGATCCCCCGACGATCGACGATCGTGATCGCGGGAGATCAGGACGCGAACAACGCGACCTCGCGGGAACTAGCCCTTGACGGCGTTCAGCAGGTGCTGGACCGCGTCGTCGACCGGCACCTCCACGCGCTCGCCCGTGCGGCGGTCCTTGACCTCGACCAGGCCGTTCGCCAGGCCGCGGCCGACCACCAGGATCGTCGGCACGCCGATCAGCTCGGCGTCGGCGAACTTCACGCCCGGGCTCGCCTTGCGGTCGTCCAGCAGCACCGCCAAGCCCGCCGCGGACAGCTCGCCCGCCAGCTTCTCGCCGCCCGCGAGCAGCGTCTCGTCCTTGCCGGCGACGACCACGTGCACGTCGGCGGGCGCGACGTTGCGCGGCCAGATGAGGCCGCGGTCGTCGTGGCTCTGCTCGGCGATCACGGCGACCAGGCGGGACACGCCGATGCCGTAGGAGCCCATGGTGATCCGGATGGGCTTGCTGTCCGGGCCGAGCGCGTCCAGCGAGAACGCGTCCGCGTACTTGCGGCCCAGCTGGAAGATGTGCCCGATCTCGATGCCGCGCGCGGCGACCAGCAGGCCCTTGCCGTCCGGCGACGCGTCGCCCTCCCGGACCTCGGCCACGTCGATCGTGCCGTCGGGGGTGAAGTCGCGGCCGACGACCAGGTCGACCACGTGGTGGTCGGCCTTGTCCGCGCCGGTCACCCACGCCGTGCCGCGCACCACGCGCGGGTCGGCCAGGTACTTCACGCCGTTGTCCTGGATCGCGGCCGGGCCGATGTAGCCCTTGACCAGGAAGGAGTTGCGGGCGAAGTCCGCGTCCTCCAGCATCGCCACCTCGGCGGGCTCGATCGCCGCCTCCAGGCGCTTGAGGTCGACCTCGCGGTCGCCGGGCAGGCCGATGGCCAGCAGCGACCAGTCCGACTCGCCGGGCGCGCGCGTCTTCACCAGGACGTTCTTCAGGGTGTCCGCGGCGGTGAAGGTGCGGTCGGTGTTGGCGTTGAGGAAGTCGACCAGCGTCTTGATGGTGGGCGTGTTCGGCGTGTGGTGCACCTGCGCCGCGGGGTGCGCCGCCGGGTCCTGCTCGGGGGGCGCGGGCGTGACGACGGCTTCCACGTTCGCCGCGTAGTCCGACTCCGTGCTGCGGACGAAGGTGTCCTCGCCGGTCGGCGCGACCGCCAGGAACTCCTCCGACGCCGAGCCGCCCATCGCGCCCGACGTGGCCGAGACGATCACGTACTCCAGGCCGAGCCGGTCGAAGATGCGGATGTAGGCCTCGCGGTGCCGCTGGTAGGACTCGGCCAGCCCTTCGTCGGCGAGGTCGAAGGAGTAGGAGTCCTTCATCAGGAACTCGCGGCCGCGCAGGATGCCCGCGCGGGGACGCGCCTCGTCCCGGTACTTGGTCTGGATCTGGTAGAGCGTGACCGGGTAGTCCTTGTACGAGGAGTACTCGCCCTTCACGGTGAGCGCGAACAGCTCCTCGTGGGTGGGGCCGAGCAGGTAGTCGGCGCCCTTGCGGTCCTTGAGGCGGAAGAGGTTGGGCCCGTACTCGGTCCACCGGTTCGTCGCCTCGTAGGGCTCCTTCGGCAGCAGCGCGGGGAACTGGATCTCCTGCGCGCCGAAGGCGTCCATCTCCTCGCGCACGACCTGCTCGATGTTCCGCAGCACCCGCAGCCCCAGCGGCAGCCACGAGTAACCGCCCGGCGCGACGCGGCGCACGTAGCCGGCGCGGACCAGCAGCTTGTGGCTGGGTACTTCGGCGTCGGCCGGGTCCTCGCGCAGGGTGCGCAGGAACAGCGACGACATCCTCGTGATCACGGTGGGTGCTCCTCGTGGGCGGGTTGTCCGGGAAAGGGTAGTGAACGTGCTCTGATCAGTTCCAACGGGTTAGGCCGGTGGGCGCGGGCGGCGGGCGTCCGGGGCGGGATTGTCGGTGGTCGTCGCTAGCGTGCCGGGCCATGACGCTCACCATCGGCATGATCACCATCGACACGACGGACCCGCAGCGGCTGGCGGACTTCTGGACCAAGGCGCTCGGCACCTCGATCCAGCACGACTGGGGCGAGTTCCTGGTCCTGGCGGCGGTGGGCGGCGAGGGCGGGCCGCAGCTGGGGCTGCAACGCGTCGACGACCCGACGCCGGGCAAGAACCGGGTGCACCTCGACGCCCACGTCGAGGATCGCGCGGGTGAGGTGGCCCGGCTGGTCGGGTTGGGCGCGACGGAGATCAGCGAGCACACCGTCCCGGGCCTGATCTGGACCGTCCTGGCCGATCCGGACGGCAACCAGTTCTGCGTCGGCCAGTCCGGCTGACCGGGGCGAGTAACCGGGGGCAGGTGACGGGGGGCAACCGGGGGCGGAGGGCAGGCGGCGGCAAGCAGCCCAGGAGGTGGGGGCACGCGGGCAGCGGCTGGAGGGCGGCGGCAGGCGGAGAGGCGACAGGCGACCAGCGGAGGGTGGCCGGCGAGGGCAGGTGCGGCGGGCGACCGGCCGGGGGGTAGGCGCGCGGGGGGCAGGCGGGGGCGAGTGCGGCGGGGAGCCGGCGGCGGGGATCTGGAGGCCGGTGGCGGAGCTGGTGTGGCGGGAGGGTGCGGCGGAGGGAGTGGCTGGTGGGGGCGCATAGGCTGGTCCCTCGTGTTGGTACTGCTCCCCCCGTCGGAGACCAAGGCCCCTGGTGGCTCCGGTGCGCCGCTCGACCTCGACCTGCTCTCGCACCCGGAACTCACGCCGGTTCGCGGGAAGCTCGTCGACGCGCTGGTCGAGCTCGCCGCCGACGTCCCCGCCAGCCTCGCCGTGCTCGGGCTCTCCGAACGCCAGGCCGGCGAGGTGGAGCGCAACGCCCAGCTGCGCCGCTCACCCACCCTGCCCGCGCTGGCCCGGTACACCGGGGTGCTGTACGACGCGCTCGGCCTGGACGCGTTGACGAAGACCGAGAAGTCACGGGCGTTCGCGCGCCTGTCGGTGGCCTCGGCGCTGTTCGGCGTGGTCGGCGGTGGCGATCCCATCCCCGCCTACCGGTTGTCGGGTGGCAGCGTGCCGCCGTCCGTCGGTCCGCTCGGCGGGTTGTGGCGCCCCGCGCTCGAACCGGTGCTGGCCGCGGTCGACGAGTTCGTCGTCGACCTGCGGTCGAGTCCGTACACCTCGCTGGCCCGCATCCCGGCCGCCGCGGTGATCCGGGTGGTCACCGAGGACGACAACGGGCGGCGCAACGCGGTCAGCCACTTCAACAAGGCGCACAAGGGCCGGCTCGCGCAGGCGATCGTCAAGTCGCGCTCCGAACCGGCCGACCTCAAGGGCTTGGTCAAGCTCGCGGGCCGGGCCGGGCTGCGGGTGGAGCCGACCGGCCCCCGGACCGCCGACCTCGTCGTCTAGCGGTCAGGCCGAGCGGACCGGGCGGGTCGAACGCACCGGCGCGACCGTGCGCCGGCGCACGGCGGGGCGGTTCGCGGTCGAGTGCGCGGCGATGGTGCGCAGGTCGGCCGCCACGCGCGGCACGTCGCGGTCGTCGGTGTCCGTGCTGCCCGCCAGGCGGGAGCCGAGGCCGAGTTGACGCCGGTGGTTGCGCTCCAGGCCGTAGACGACCAGTGCGACGACGGCGAGGGCGAAGAGGATCGAAGTCATGGCACTAACTGTGCGATGCGCAAGAAACTGCCACAACTGGCAGTCTTGCCGTTGTGCGTCAAAATCCTGCCAAGTACTGTGACGGCATGCTGCGCACCGTTGCGGCCGTCCTCATCGACGGCGCCACCCCGTTCGAGTTCGGCGTGCTCTGCGAGGTCTTCGGCGTCGACCGCACCGACGACGGCGTCCCGCTGATCGACTTCCGGGTCTGCGGCGAACGCCCGGGCGAACCGATCCGCACGGAGGTCGGCGCGTCCCTGATCGCCGACCACGGCCTCGACGCGCTGGCGGATGCCGACCTGGTCGCCGTGGCCGCCGCGCAGGTCCGCGACGAGTACCCGCCCCGCCTCCTGGAAGCCCTCCGCGACGCCCACCGGCGCGGCGCCACGCTGCTGTCGGTGTGCAGCGGCGCGTTCGTCCTCGGCGCGGCGGGCCTGCTCGACGGCCGCCGCTGCACCACCCACTGGCGCCACGCCGCCACGCTGGCCGAGCGCTTCCCCCTCGCCGAGGTCGACCCGGACGTGCTGTTCGTGGACGACGGCGACATCGTCTCCAGCGCGGGCACGGCCGCGGGCATCGACGCGAGCCTGCACGTGGTCCGCCGCGAGTTCGGCGCGGCCGCCACGGCGGTCATCGCGCGCCGCATGGTCGTCGCCCCGCAACGCGACGGCGGGCAGCGCCAGTTCGTCGAACTGCCGACGCCCCACCAGGCCGACAGCCTCCAGCCGCTCCTCGCCTGGCTCCAGGACCAGCTCGACCAGGAGCACACCGTCACGAGCCTGGCGGAGCGGGCCAACATGTCCGAACGCACGTTCGCCCGCCGCTTCGCCGCCGAGACCGGCACGACACCGCACCGCTGGCTCACCACCCAGCGGGTGCTGCGCGCCCGCCAGCTCCTGGAGGAGACGCGCCTGACCGTGGAGGACGTGGCCCACCGCTCGGGCTTCGGCACGGCGGCGCTGCTGCGCCACCACTTCACGTCCGTGGTGGGAGTGGCGCCGAAGGATTACCGCCGGTCCTTTTCGCACCGCTGACCGCCATCCGCGTGACCGAAGTCCGCGATTTGTCATCACTCGCGAGGGTGGTGACAGAATGACCGGGTGACCCCCGACACACCCGGCGACTCAGCGAGCACCACGTTCTCGGACCCGGTCACCGCGGCCCAGCTGCGGGGCGTCACCGAGGACCTGCGGACCGACGCGCTCGCCGCGCCGGAAGCCCTGAAGCGGGTGTGGTCCGGGGTGTGCCTGGCCCGGCTGCTCGGCCTGCGGCTCGCCCTGACCGACCCCACGTGGCAGCAGCGGCAGATCAACGCGGAGTCGGTGGAGCACCAGCTCGCCCGCGACCTCGGCACCTCGGCGACGTTCACCGACGTCGCCCTCTCGCTGCCCGACACCGCGACGCCCCTCCCGCTCGCGCCGGACGAGGTCGACGACGCGGTGGCCGCGTTGGTGGAGTTCAGCGGCACGGCCCGGCAGCGGATGCTGGCCGTCGCGCCGAAGGCGCCCCAGTGGCACGACGAACGCGTGCTGCGGCACGACTCGCTGGTGATCGCCCAGCTGGCCGCGGCCTGGATGGGCGAGCGCGGCAGCTACCGCGCGGAGTCGCGCCAGAGCGGCGGATCGTCCTCGCGGTAATTCGGTTGCGGCCGGGCCGGACGGCCCGGCAACCTGTGCACGTACGCGCAGAGCGCCGGTGGTGGCAGACCACGGCGGAGTCGAGGAGGTGCCAGATGGCGACAGCTGTCCGGGACGTGGCACCGACCCGTCCGCTCGCCCCGCTCGCCTGACGCGAACCCGCGCGAAAGACCACACCGCGCCGGGTGGGGGCGATCACTCCCACTTCACCTGGAGCACATCCAGTGCGCGAGCACGATCAGTACACCGAGTTCGAATCCGAGTTCGACCACGCCGACGACCTCAAGTGGCGTGCCAAGAAAGCGAAGAAGGCCGCCCAGGCACGGGGTGACGGCGACGTCGCGCCGGGCAGGCGCGGCCGCCTCACCGAGGAGAGCAAGGACCGCCTCGCCCAGATGCGGGAGGACGCCGTCGCGGCGGACGTCCCGGACGACGGCGACCGCTGGTCCACCTGGGGCGACGCCGACCAGGGCCCGAAACCGCACCCCGAGTGGCTGGTCACGGACCTGGCCGCGGTCGACCGCGAGCTGGGGATCGTGAAGACCGGCAAGGAGGCGGACGTCTTCCTGCTCGAACGCGCGATGCCCGGCACCGACCGGTCCTGCCTGCTGGCCGCGAAGCGGTACCGCAGCAACGACCACCGGCTGTTCCACCGCGACGCGGGCTACCTCGAAGGCAGGCGCATGCGCCGGTCGCGCGAGATGCGCGCGATGGCGAACCGCAGCGCGTTCGGCCGCAACCTCATCGCCGAGCGGTGGGCGGTGGCCGAGTTCGCCGCGCTGGCCAGGCTGTGGCAGCTGGGCGCGCCGGTGCCCTACCCGGTGCAGCGCGACGGCACCGAGCTGCTGCTGGAGTTCGTCGGCACGGACGGCGCGGCGGCGCCGAGGTTGGCGCAGCTGCGGCCGGAGCCGGACGAGCTGCTCGACCTGTGGCGGCAGCTCGTGGACGCGCTGGGCGTGATGGCGTCCGCCGGGCTCGGGCACGGCGACCTGTCGGCGTTCAACCTGATGGTGCACGACGGGCGGCTGATCGTGATCGACCTGCCGCAGGTGGTGGACCTGGTCGCGAACCCGCGCGGGCCCGAGTTCCTGGAGCGGGACGTGCGCAACGTGGCGGGTTGGTTCACCTCGCACGGCCTGTCACCGGAGCTGGCCGAGCCGCGCGGCGTCACCGAGATGCTGCTGGACCTGGCCGGACTGCGGTGAACAGGGGCCAGACCAGGTCGAAGACCGCGTCCGGCGAACGGCGGCCGTCCGTCGCCAGCCAGTGGTAGACGAGCGGGCCGAACAGCAGGTCGCGCACGAGCTCCGGGTCGACACCGGCCCGGAGCTCGCCGCGCGCCACCCCTCGCCGCACGACCTCGTCGACCAGCGCGTGCCGGTCGGCCAGGAAGCCGTCGACCAGGCCGGGCACGCGCCGGGCTTCCGCGTGCACCGCGAGCACCACCCACGACAGGCCGTCGACCAGCGCGGTCGCCAGCCGGAGCAGGTCTTCGCGCGCGCTGCCGGTGTCCGGGTCGGTCATCGGCACGACGTCGGTCAGCAGGACGTGCGCGACGAGGTGCAGCTTGGTCGGCCACCGCCGGTACAGGGCCGGTCGGCTCACCCCCGCGCGGGCGGCGACGGCGTCGAGCGCCAACGCGTCGAAGCCGACCTCCTGGAGCAGGTCGAGGGTGGCGCGGGTGAGCGCGCGGTCGATCTCGGCGTTGCGGGGGCGTCCGGCCATGCGTTACATCATGTAACGTAATTGCCATGACGAGCAAGAACGCTCCGGTCGACCAGGGGGTCGGCAAGAGGGTCACCTGGGGTCTGCTCGCCGCGTGGGTCGTGCACGACCTCGAAGAGCTGGCGACCATGGCCCGCTGGACGCGCGAGCGGAAGCACGTGCCGACGACCACGACGGCGGAAGCGGCGATCGCCATCGGCGCGGTCGGGGTCGTGATCGCCGCGGCGGCGGCCGACGGCGCGCGCACCTGCGGGAGGTCGAAGTTCTTCCAGTCGGCGCTCACCGGGTTCGGGCTGCACGCCGTCACGCACGTGGCGAGCAGCGCGGTGTTCCGCGGCTACACGCCCGGAGTGCTCACCGCGCCGACCGTCGTTGCTCCGTTCAGCTGGTGGGCGCTGCGTCGGCTCAAGCGCGCGGGTATCGAGGTGAACCCGTCGCCACGTGGCCTTTTGTGGTTCCCGGTGATCGTCGGCGGGGCGCACCTGATCGCCCGGCTCGCCACCCGTGTGCGCGAGAACACCGCCGGGGTGACGAACTCCGCCGCGTGATCAGCTAGACTGAGTGGTGCACCGCCCGGTGGCGCCACTGAGCGCCCCAGGCCGCCAGAGTGGCCGGTGGTGCTTCCCAACCACTATCGGCGCGATCCGCGCGCCGGGCCCGTCCCCGCGATCGCGCCTGCTCAAGCAGAGCAATCCTCGAGACGTGCCGTGTCCCGGAGGTTTGTTTTGCCGACAATGTCCCAAGGCCGTTCCGAGCGCCCGCAGTTCCGCAAGCCCCGCAGTAACAGGCGCCCAGGCCAGGGCAACCGTCGTCCCGCTCCCACCGCGGAGCCGGCGACCACCATTCCCGACCACGTCGAGAGCACCATGCCCGAGGGCCCGCTGCCCTCGTTCGCGGAGTTGGGCCTGTCCGACGAGCTGCTGCGCGCGCTCGAGCAGGCGGGCATCACCGAACCGTTCCCGATCCAGGCCGCCACGCTGCCGGACGCCATGGCGGGTCGCGACCTCCTCGGTCGCGGCCAGACCGGCTCCGGCAAGACGCTGGCGTTCGGCCTCGCCCTGCTGTCCCGCCTGAGCGGTGGCCGGGCCAAGCCGCTCAAGCCGCGCGCGCTCGTGCTCGTGCCCACCCGTGAGCTGGCGATGCAGGTCGAGGAAGCCCTCAGCCCGTTCGCCCGTTCGCTGGGCCTGTGGTGCCGCACGGTCGTCGGCGGCACGTCGTTCCCGCGTCAGGTCGACGCGCTGCGCCGCGGCGTCGACCTGCTGATCGCCACCCCCGGCCGGCTGTCCGACCACGTGCGGCAGGGCACGGCGGACCTGTCCGAGGTCATGTTCACCGCGTTGGACGAGGCCGACCAGATGGCCGACATGGGCTTCATGCCGCAGGTCCGGGCGATCCTCGACCTGACGCCGCAGGACGGCCAGCGGCTGCTGTTCTCCGCGACGCTCGACGGCGACGTGGACAAGCTGGTCCGCCAGTACCTGCACGACCCCGTGGTCCACTCGGTCTCGCCGCCCACGGGCAGCGTCACCACGATGGACCACCACCTGCTGTTCGTGTCCGCCGAGGACAAGCAGAACGTGGTCACCGAAGTCGCCGCGCGCGAGGGCCGCACGATCATGTTCGTGCGCACCAAGCACCACGTCGACCGGTTGGCCAAGAAGCTGCGGTCCATGGGCGTGCACGCCGGCGCGTTGCACGGCGGCAAGGCGCAGAGCGCGCGCACGCGCGTCCTCACCCAGTTCCGCGACGGCAGCATGCCGGTGCTGATCGCCACCGACGTGGCGGCGCGCGGCATCCACGTGGACGACGTGAGCCTCGTGGTCCACGTCGACCCGCCGGCCGACCCGAAGGACTACCTGCACCGCGCCGGTCGCACGGCGCGCGCGGGCCAGTCCGGCACGGTCGTCACCCTGGTCACGCACGACCAGCGGCGCACCGTGCAGGGCCTGACCGCGCGGGCGGGCGTCCGCCCGACCTCGACCAAGGTCCGCCCCGGTGACGAGGAGCTGGTCCGCATCACGGGCGCTCGCGTGCCCAGCGGCATCCCCGTGGTCGAGCCCGAGGTCCCGGTCCGCGCCCGTCGCGGTGGCGGTGGCGGCGGTGGGCCTCGGCGCAGTGGCGGCGGCAGCGGTGGCGGCTTCGGCGGCTTCCGCGGCGGCCGTTCCGAGCGCGATCGCGGCGGCAGCTCGGGTCGCCCGCGCCGGGTGGCCCAGCACTAGTCCGGCGCTCTTCGGCAACGGCACCTCGTCCACCGGGCGGGGTGCCGTTGCCGTGCGCGGGCTACAGGCCGTTCGAGACCCGGCGGACGGTCTTGTGGGGGAAGCGCTTGCGGACGTGGGTCTCGGCCGCTGAGCCCGGCACCACGTAGACCGGCTCTTCCTTGTCCTGCAAGGGTTTCACCACCGAGGTGAGGAAGGCCTTGCGGTCGTCCAGGAACGGGCCGATGACGTCCTCCCCCGCCGGCACGCCGCCATGCAGTACGCCGCCTTGTAGTTCGGGCGGAACGCCAGGCTCTGCCACATCGACGCCGATTCCGCCGGCGTCACGCGGCTGCGGTAGTCGTCGCGGTCCGCGCTGTCGGCGACGTTCTCCACCCAGTCGGTGAAGCCGCTCATGAACTCCCGGTAGTTGTGGGTGTAGCAGTCGCGGAAGTTGAAGGCGCCGTCCTTCGAGATCGCGCCGACCGGGCACGCCGCCACGCACAGCTTGCACTCCAGGCACGGGTTGAAGTCCGTCGGCCGGGAGTGCTCGTCCACGTCGAAGGCCGCCACGACCGTGCCGAGCAGGATGAAGTTGCCGAACCTCGGGTGGATCACGTTGCGGTGGATGCCGATCCGGCCCAGGCCCGCCGCCTGCGCCACCAGCTTGTGCGAGACGACCCACCCGCGTCCCGGGAAGTCGTCCATCTCCTGGGGGAACGCGGCGGCCGGGTGGACGGCCCGGTACCCGGCCCGCTGGAGGGCCTTGGTCAGCCGGTGCCCCACCGCGTCGGCGTCGTCCAGGGTCTGGTGGAACTCGGTGTTGGCGATGCTGCGCAGCGGGCTGCGCACGTTGTCCCGGTTCATCCGCACGCAGAACGCGATGTAGGTGCGGGCGCCCGGCAACGCCGTCCGCGCGTGCTCCCGGTCCACCTCGACGTCCGGCGAGTCCACGGCCACGAAACCGACGTCGTCGGCCCCCGCCTCCGCCGCCAACTCCCGCAACCACGCCGTGCTCACGGGCGAGGGCGGTGGTGGCGGCGGGTTGTCCCGGACGTGGCGCACGGTCGGGTGGTCTTCGAGTCGCATGGCGTCCCCTCAAGCTGAGTCCTTCTGCGCAACGTAGCCTGGCTGAGTTTCGATCGGCAACCCTGCGGTAGGGTCCGGGGCATGGGAGTCGTCATCGACAACGACCGGTGTTCGATCGCGCGGGCGCTGGCGCTGCTCGGTGAGCGGTGGTCGTTGCAGATCGTGCGGGACGTCTCCAACGGCGTCCGCCGGTTCGAGGAGCTGCGCGATCACCTCGGCGTCGCCAGGAACGTGCTGAGCAACCGGCTGTCCTCGCTGGTCGCGGCCGGGTTGCTGGAACGCGTGCCGTACCGGGAGTCCGGCTCGCGGCAGCGGTTCGAGTACGCGTTGACGCCGTCGGGGCGGGAGCTGTGGCCGGTGTTGACGGCGTTGATGGCGTGGGGTGACCGGCACCTGGTCGACGGGCCGCCGCCGGTCGAGCCCGAGCACGTCGGGTGCGGCGGGAAGGTGTCGCTCGTGCCGGTCTGCGAGCACGGGCACGTGGTGGAGCCCTCGCGGGAGCTCGGGCTCCGGCTCGGTTCGGCCCCGCCCTGGTCCGGGCTCAGCTCATGAGCGCGTCGGCCCGGGCGGTGCGCATGTGCAGCACGTGCCGGCCTTCGCGGCGCGTGGTGACCAGGCGGGCGGCCCGCAGCACGCCGATGTGCTGCGACACCGCGCCCGCCGTGACGCCGACCGCCGCCGCCAGGTCCGTCGTGCTCTTCGGCGCCTCCAGCAACGTGAGCAGGTGGGCGCGGGTCCGGCCGATGAGGGCCGCCAGGTCGTCCGGTGTCCCCCGGTCCTCCCACAGCGTGCCGATGCCCCGCGCGGGGTAGCGCAGCACGCCCTGGCCCACCGGGTCGATCGCGATCCACGCCTTCGGCCAGCAGAACACGCTCGGGCACAGGACGAGACCGCGCTCGGCCAGGTCGACGCGGTGCTCGGGCTTGCGGTGCAGGACCAGTTCGCCGTCGGCCCACGTGACCTCCGGGTGCAGGTCGTGGAACACCGCCTCCACGCCCTGGTCGGCCAGGGTCGCCGCACGTGCCGCGATGTCCGCTTCGAGGACGGCGGTGATGCGCTTCCAGTGCGGCGCGATGAGGCGGTCGTGGCAGCGCCGGATCACGTCGGCCTCGGGCGGCGCGACGTGGCGCAGCTCGGCGTCCAGGTCCGGCATCCGCACGTCCGGCACGGGCATCAGGTCGGCCGGTTTCGCCGGGCCCTCCAGCCGGGCCAGCAACGCGTCCAGGCCGGCGATCCCCTCGACCCTCTCCCGCGCCCACCGCACCCACGGCAGGTGCACGGCGTGCGCGCCCGGCGTCCGGAGGCCGTCGACCGCCATCACGGTCTCGAACGCCGGGGAGTAGGCGAACCGCACCTTGGCCAGCCCCACCCCGGCGAGCCGCACCCACACCGCCACGACGTCCCCGTTCCGCTCGCGGCCATTGTCCCACCGGGGGCATGGACAGCCCCACCTCGCACTGCCCGGTCAGCACCAGTGATCTTGACGGGTCGACGCCCGAGGCTGGTCGGCATGACGAAGACGTGGCACCGGCCCACCCTGTGGTTGGCCGTGGTGATGGCGGTGGGTGCGCTGGGGTGCGCGGTGGCGGTGGTGGTCGACGGGCGGTTGTTGCAGGACGTGCCGCTGTGGTCGAAGCCGTTCAAGTTCACGGTGTCGCTGGCGGTCTACTCGGCGACGCTCTCGTGGATGCTCTCCCTGCCCCACCGGGGGCGGAGGTGGACGTCCGGGACCGCGACGGTGATCGCGGGGATCATGTTCCTCGAAGTCGGGTTGATCAGCGTCCAGGCGGGTCGGGGCATGTTCACCCACTACAACGTCTCCGACGACCCGCTCAACCGGTTCGTGCAGGCGACCTTCGCGACGTTGATCCCGGCGATGTTCCTGGCGAACGTGGTGCTGGCGCTGGTGCTGTCGTTCCAGCGCTTCGCGCGGCCGGACGTGCGGTGGGCCGTGCGCGGTGGGCTCTACCTGGCCATCCTCGGCATGGCGTCGGGCTACCTGATGGTGGGCAAGCGCGAGCCCGTCACGGCGGTGGACGCCGGTGGCCGGGAGGTCGAGCTGGTGGGCGGGCACAGCGTCGGCGTGCTCGACGGCGGGGCGGGCATGCCGATCACGGGCTGGAGCACGACGGGCGGCGACCTGCGCGTGCCGCACTTCGTCGGCATGCACGGGTTGCAGGTGATGATCCTGCTGGCGCTCGGCCTGGCCGCGCTGGGCCTGGCCGAACGGGTCCGCACCCGGCTGGTCGTGGTGGCCGCCCTCGGGTACGCCGGGTTGTTCGCGGTGCTGGTCTGGCAGGCGCTGCGCGGTGAGCCGGCGGTCCACCCCGGCGCCACGACGTGGGCAGCCCTGGGCGGGCTGGCGGTGGTCGTGGCCGCCGGGGCGGGGTTGGCGCTCAGGAGCGGAACGGCAGTTCGTCCGCCAGCGCGGCAACCGGTCCCGCAACGATGATCGCGGGCGGGCGGATGCCGTGCTCGGCGATGTCCGCGGCCAGGGACGCCAGCGTGGACCGGACGACCTTCTGCGTGCGGGTGCCGCCCTCCTGGATCACCGACACCGGGGTGTCGCCCGGACGGCCCGCCATGAGGGCGTCCGCGAACGCCGCCGCCCGCTCGACCCCCATCAGGATCACGACCGTGCCGCTCAGCCGCGCCAACGCCGACCAGTCGACCAGCGACCGCTCGTCGTCCGGCGCCACGTGCCCGGACACGACCACCACCTCGTGCGACACACCCCGGTGCGTCACCGGCACGTCCGCCAGCGCGGGCACGCCGAACGCGCTGGTCACGCCGGGCACGACGGTGACCGGCACGCCCGCCTCGGCGCACGCGATCAGCTCCTCGAAGCCCCGGCCGAACACGTACGGGTCACCGCCCTTGAGGCGGACCACGAACCGGCCGGCCTTGGCGTGCTCGACCAGCGTGGTGTTGATGAAGTCCTGCGTCGCCGCGCGGCCGTACGGGATCTTCGCCGCGTCCACCACCTCGACGTGCGGCGGCAGCTCGTCCAGCAGCTCGCGCGGCGCGAGCCGATCGGCCACCACGACGTCCGCCCTGGCCAGGAGCCTGCGACCGCGCACGGTGATCAGCTCGGGGTCGCCGGGGCCGCCGCCGACCAGCGCCACGCCCGCCGGCTGGTCGTGGTGGTCGGCGATGGAGCCGTCGCGCAACGCCGAGAGCAGGCCGTCGCGCACCCCGGCGGACCGGCGGTGCTGCCCGCCCGCGAGGACGCCCACCAGCAGGCCGTCGTGCTCGCCGACCGCCGGCGTCACGGCGGTGCCCTTCACGGCGACGTCGGCGCGCACGCAGAACACGCGGCGCTCCTCGGCGTCCGCCGTGATCCGCGCGTTCACCTCGGGCGAGGACGTGCAGGCCAGCACGTACCAGGCGCCGTCGAGGTCGCCGTCGGCGTACTCGCGGGCGTGCCAGACGGCCTCGCCGCCGTCGACGAGGCCCTGGACCGCCGGGGTCACCTCGGGCGAGATCACCTCCACCCTGGCGCCCGCCGCGACCAGCCTGGGCAGCCTGCGCTGCGCGACCGTGCCACCGCCGACGACGACGACCCGCCGACCGGTCAGGTCCAGGCCCACGAGGTAGTGCTGTTCACCGTGCATGGGTAGAAGCATCCACACCGGACATGTCCTGTCCAACCCGGGTGCTTCACATCATGGGAACGTCGGCTCGCGCTGCTCGATCCCGGCGTGCACGGCGTTCGACCGGCAGTGCACCTTGGTCCTGGCGACGCCGTTGAGGACGGTGAGCCACGAACTGGTGACGGTCGTGCCGTCCGCGCAGGAGGCGACCAGGCGGAACGACCCGCGGCCCTCGCACCGCCCCGAGGCGGCCTTGCCGTCGATCGACGTGGCGCACGAGTGCAGACCTTCCGCCGCGGACGCCACACCCGGCACGGCGGACACCACGACCAGCATCACGAGCAGTAGTAGTCGGCGCATGGCACCGGATCGAACACGCCGGACGGGCCCACGACCGGCAAGCACCCGGTCGTGGGCCCGTCGCGGGGTGATTACAGCTGCGCGGTGATCACCGAGTAGTACGAGGCGATCCGCGCGTACACGCCGGGGTAGCCGGCGAGCGCGCAGCCGCGGCCGAACGAGGTGGCGCCGATCAGCTTGCCACCCGCGACCAGCGGGCCGCCCGAGTCACCCTGGCAGGTGTCGGTGCCGCCGTTCGGGTAGCCGGCGCACACCATCGAGGTCGGGCTGTAGTTGGAGTAGGCCGTGCGGCAGGTCGCGTCGGACGTCACCGGCACGGTCGCGCCGAGCAGGTACCGCGAGGCCGAGCCGCCGGAGGACGTGGTGCCCCAGCCGTAGATCCGGGCGCTCGTGCCCGCCGCGTACAGCGCGGTGTCGGACGGGGTGGCCAGCGGCAGGTAGGTCGAGTTGATGTTGGTGCCCAGGGTCAGCACCGCCACGTCGTAGCCCGAGCTCGCGGTCCGGTAGCTGGGGTGCACCCAGATCCGGCTCACCGTGGCCACGGTGCCCGCCGTGCTCTGCTTGTCGTCGCGGCCGTGCACCACGCGGGTGCTCGACGCGCTCCGGCCGCTGACGCAGTGCGCGGCCGTGACGACCTTGTTGGCCTTGACCAGCGTGCCGCCGCAGAACTGGCCGCCGGTGCTGGTGGCCAGGTAGACGACCCACGGGTAGGTGCTGGTGGACACGCGGGTGCCGCCGACGATGAACGGCGACACGCCGGTGTCGGAGGAGGTCTCGGCCGAGGCGGGCGCGGTGGTCATCAGACCGATCGCGGCCACCGTCGCGGCCAGGACGGTGAGCAGGCGACGCAGGGTTTTCGCCATGTCGATCCTTCCGGTGCAGGGACGCCCTGTGCGGGCGCACCTCCAGCTAGGACCAAGACGACGGAGCCGACAACCGCCTTTAGACGGCTCGTCGGCACTTCACAGTTGACGAGTGACACCCGTCACGCGCACGACATCGGCGTGAATCGGCCCGGAAACGTCCGGCCCGGCGCCCGCCTCGACGAACGCCACCGCCGCGCCGTCCTCGGCCAGCCGCACCGCGCCGTCCGCCACCACCCTGGTGCCCGGCCGCAGCAGGTGCCGCACCTGCGCCACGCACTCGGCGCTGCCCACCACGACCGACGCCCGGCGCAGCTCGGCCTCGGCGCGCGGCGTGCGCTCGTCCGCGTCACCCGGGCCCAGCCCCACCAGCGCCAACCGGCCGCGCGGCAGCACCCGTGCGGCGGCGACCGTCACCCCGACGCCCTTCACCTTCTCGGCCGCGATCTCCACCCGGCCGCCGGCGGAGAGCTCCATCGCGCCGCGCAACGCCGCCGCCTCGGCCACGCTCGGGATGCCGATGGCCAGCTCCGCCGGGTTCGGCACCGGGATCACCGCCAGCTCCTCGCCCGGGTAGGACAGCAGCGGCGCGGTGGTCGAGTCGTGCCAGAAACCCCAGTCCTCCAACGCGTCCGCGATGCCCTGCTCGGCGACCTTGCGGTCCAGCGTGGCGAACGCCCGGACGGCGCGCAGGTCCAGCCCGCGCTCCTCCTCCAGCGCCGCCAGCGCGGCCGACACCGCCGCCGCCGACACACCCGTGCTCGACCCGACGCCCACGACGAGCGTGCGCGGCACCACCCGCACCACGCGGTCGTCGACGGGGCCCTTGGGCACGCGGTCGTCCACCAGCACGCTCCACGCCGCGCCGTGGCCGTGGGCGACGACGTTGTCCGGCAGCGCGGGCAGCGGGAAGCCGAGCGGGTTGGCCAGCAGCACGGGCTCGCCCGACCGGACCGCTTCGCCGCACGCCGCCAGGTCGCCCTCGACGGTGGCGTCCAGCAGCTCGACCAGCTCGTCCAGCGGCGAATCGGCCGACGCCGCGGTGGTCACGGCCTGCGCGCCGAGCACGTCGGCGACCCGTTCGGCCACCGCGTCCGCGCCGCCGAGCAGCGACACGGCGAACCCGCCGTCCACGCACACCACGCCCGGGTCGGCCCGCTCGTCGCGCAGCAACGGCGCCACCAGGCGCACGGTCGCCTCCGTGCCGAGGAAGAACACCGCCGAACCCAGCCGGGGCCACAACGCGCGCAGCGCGGGCCCGATCGGACCGTCCGGCACCACCGCGTCGGGCCCGAGGAACCCGGCCAGCTCGACCGCGGCCCGCCGCCCGCGCTCGCCGGCGGCGAACACACCGATCACGCCTTCTTCACTCCCCACAGCACGGTCACCGGGTTGGTGGCCAGCAACGTGCCGCCGGCGAGCCGGGCGGCGGCCACCTGGCTGCCCTCGACCTCGTACCCGGCCTCCAGCAACGCGTCACGCGCGGGCAGCACGCGGTCCAGGTCCGGGGTCGCCACCACGACCCGCCGGGCGCCCGACCGCACGCACCGCCGCACCACGTCCGCGCCACCGCCGCCGACGAACACCGCGTCCGGCCGGGGCAGCTCGCCCGCGTCACCCAGCTCGGCCTCGACCACGCGCACGTCCACGCCGTGCGCGGAGGCGTTGGCGATGATCCGCACGCACTGCACCGGATCGCGCTCCACCGCGACGACGGCCGCGCCGAGCCGGCCGCACTCGACGCCGATCGCGCCGGGGCCCGCGCCGACGTCCCAGACCAGCACGCCGGGGCGCGGCGCGAGCCGGGCCAGCACCAGCGCCCGCACCTCGGCGACCGCGATCATGCCGTCGCGTTGCGCGAAGTCGCCGTCGGGCAGCGCCCAGCCCTCGCCGGCGGGCGCGAAGTTCTGCTCGGCCAGGCACAGGATCGCGCCGGGCTCGGACCACTGGCGCGCGACCGCGTCCGCCGGGTCCACAGTGGACAGACCGGCGGCCGACTCGACGACCAGCGCGCGCCGCCACCCGGTCAGGCCGCGGGCCAGTTCCGCCGGATCGGCGCCGGGCACGACGACGGCGGGCTTGGCCCGGCACACGTTCAGCGCGTGCCGGGTGCCGACGGCCTCCGCGTCCACGACGGTCACGTCATCCCACGAACGGCCGGCGTCCGTGACGAAGCGGTGCAGCGCGACGACGTCCACGTCAGTTCACGCGCTTGTTCTTCTTGGCCCGCGACCCGGACGGCTTGCGCGGCGTGGTGCTCGCCTGCACGGTGGTGGGCTTGCGCTTCGCGGCGGCGGCGACCACGGGCTTGGGCTTCGGCTTGGCTTCGTGCTCCACCGAGGTCTCCACCGGTGCGCTCTCCGGCGCGTTGCCCAGTGCGTTGTCGGGCGCGTTCTCGGGCACGTCGACGACCAGCTCCAGCAGCGGCTCGCCGACCGGCACGGCCTTCGGCCTCGCGGGCGCGGAGCGCTTGGTGCGCGCGGTCTCCTGCCAGTCGTGCACCGCCGACCACGCCGCCGCCGACGGCGAGTCACCGACCGACTTCACCACCGGCCGGTTCGCGCGCGCGGCCCACTTCGACGCCCGCGGCCTGCGCACCGGCTCGTCGCCCTCGACCACCGGTGACCGGCGGCGCGACGAGGGCTGCGCGAGCACCTTGCCGACCAGGAACAGCGTGGTGCGGTAGAGCTTGTGCTCCTTGACGCACGCCTCCAGCTCGCCCACCGTCGTCTGCGCGACCGTTTCGTCGGGCAGGGAAACCTTGTACGCCACCACGACCGGCGTGTCGTCGGCGTAACCGCCCGCGCGCAGCCGCTCGACCAGCAGGCCGGCCCGGGAGCCGGACGCGGAGATCGCCATCGTGGTGCCGTGCGCGGCGAGCTCCGCGACGTGCTCGGCGGTGTCGGGCCCGACCAGCAGCAACGACTGCGCGACGTCCGAAGTGGTCAGCTCGCGGCCGACGGCCGCCGCCGCGGCGGACACCTGCGACACGCCCGGCACGACGTCGGTCACCAAGCCGAGCCGCTGGCACGCGTCCTGCTGGTCGCGCAAGCCGCCCCACAGCGACGGGTCGCCCGCGTGCAGCCGCACCACCTTGAGCCTGCCCGCCGACGCGCGCCGGTACACCTCGACCACCTCGGCCTCGGTGACGCGGGAGAAGTCGACCAGCTCGGCGTCGGCGCGGGCGTGTTCGCGCACGCACTCCACCTCGATCACGCTCGGGGCCCACAGCACGACGTCGGCCTCGGCTATCCGCTTCGCGCCGCGCACGGTGATGAGATCGGCGGCGCCGGGACCGGCGCCCACGAAGGAGACCCGACCAGTCATCACAACTGCTCCCCACGACGTGTTCGGCTGGTGGGCAAGGACCGTACCGCGCGAGCGCGATCCACTAACGAGTGGCCTCGAAGCGCACGGACTCGTTCGCGCAGGCCCGGACGAAGCGCGTCACGGCCTCCGGCGCGGAGGCCGGGTGGGTGTGCAGGTACGACGCGTGCACCCCGCCGAGGACGAATCCCTCGGCCACCGGGCGCAGGTCGTGGCCGCGCCACTGCCAGGCGGGCTTCGCCCCGTGCGGGACGCTCAGCGCGGTGCGGTGGAACTCGTGCCCGGTGATCCGGGAGCCCGCGCGGGCCAGCACGGAGTCCTGCGGCGCGACGGCGTCGCGGTAGCCGAGGGTGAGCCGGGACGTCATCGAGCCGTCCGCGTCGATCACGCCGCACATCGGCGCGCCGTCCAACGAGTTCGCCAGGTACAGCAGGCCGCCGCACTCGGCGTGCACGGGCGCGCCGCCGCGGGCCAGGGCGGCGACGGCGGCGCGCAGCTTCTCGTTGGCCGACAGCTCGGCCGCGTGCTGCTCGGGGAACCCGCCGGGCAGCACCAGGCCGGCCGTGCCCTCGGGCAGCGCCTCGTCGCGCAGCGGGTCGACCACGACGACGTCCGCGCCGGCCGCGCCGAGCAGCTCGACCTGCTCGGCGTAGCCGAACGTGAACGCCGCGCCGCCCGCGACCGCGACCGTCGGCCTGCCGTCCACCTGCTCGACCTCCGCCCGCGGGTCCCACGTCGGCACCGCCATCGCGGGCACCTCGGCGGCGAGCCGCCGCACGGCGTCCAGGTCGACGTGCCGTGCGACGGCGGCGGCGATGGCGTCCACGGCGGCGGTGGCGGCCGGTCCGTGCTCGGCCGCGGTGACCAGGCCGAGGTGGCGTGACGGCAGCGCGAACTCGGGGTCGCGCGGCAGCACGCCGAGCACTTCCAGGCCGACCTCGGCGCAGGCGCCGCGCAGCACCTGCTCGTGCCGGGCCGAGCCGACCTGGTTGAGCACCACGCCGCCGAGCCGCACGGTCGGGTCGTAGCCGCGGAACCCGTGCAGCAGGGCGGCGAGGCTGCGGCTCTGGCCCCGGGCGTCGACCACGAACAGCACCGGCGCGGACAGCAGCTTGGCGACGTGCGCGGTGGACCCGATGCCCTCGGTGTCCACCCGCCCGTCGAACAGGCCCATCACGCCTTCCACCACGGCCAGGTCGCAGCCGCGCGCGCCGTGCGCGAACAGCGACGCCACCCGGTGCTCGCCGACCATGACGGGGTCGAGGTTGCGGCCCGGCCTGCCGGTGGCCACCGAGTGGTAGCCGGGGTCGATGTAGTCCGGGCCGACCTTGAACGGCGCGACCTTGTCGCCCGCGCGGCGCAACGCCGCCATTAGGCCGGTGGCCACGGTGGTCTTGCCGCTGCCCGACGCGGGCGCGGCGACCACCAGCCGGTTCACCACTCGATCCCCTTCTGGCCCTTCTGGCCCGCGTCCATCGGGTGCTTCACCTTGGTCATCTCCACCACCAGGTCGGCGGCCTCGACCAGCTTGTCGGGCGCGTACCGGCCGGTGATGACGACGTGCTGGTGGCCGGGTCGGTTGATCAGCGCCTCGACCACCTCGTCCACGTCGATCCAGCCCCAGTGCAGGGGGTAGGTGAACTCGTCGAGCACGTAGAGGCCGTGCTGCCCGGCGGCGAGGCGGCGGGCGATCTCCTGCCAGCCCTCGCGCGCGGCGGCGGCGTGGTCGTCCTCGGTGCCCTGCTTGCGGGTCCAGGACCAGCCCTCGCCCATCTTGTGCCACTCGACGGGGCCGCCCTCGCCGGTCTGCTCGTGCAGGCGGCCGAGCGCGCGGAACGCCGACTCCTCGCCGACCTTCCACTTCGCTGACTTCACGAACTGGAAGACGCCGATGGACCAGCCCTGGTTCCACCCGCGCAGCGCGAGCCCGAAGGCGGCGGTCGACTTGCCCTTCATCTCGCCGGTGTGCAGCACGACCAACGGCCGGTTGCGGCGCTGGCGGGTGCTGAGGCCGTCGTTCGGGACGACGGACGGTTGACCTTGAGGCACTTTCGACGCTCCTAAGCGGCTCGGGCGGCGCGGACGACGCCCGCCACCTGGTCTGCGGACAGTTCCTCCAAGCGCACGCACGCCGCGGCCAGCGCGCCCGCCACCCGTGCCGCCAGGCCGAGCCTGACCGGGCCGTGCTCGCAGTCCACGACGACCGACGCCACCCGGTCGGCCGCCAGCAGGCCGGCCGCGCGCAGGGCGTCGCGCATCGGGTCGCCGCCCGTGCCGGTGGCCGTCGCGCGGCCGTCGGTGAGCAGCACCAGCAGCGGTCGGCGGCGCGGGTCGCGGACGCGTTCGGCGTCCAGCACGCGGCGGGCGCGCAGCAGGCCGTCGGCCAACGGGGTCCGGCCGCCGGTGCGCAGGGCGCGCAGCCGGGCCGCCGCCGCGTCGACCGAGTTCGTCGGCGGCAGTGCGACCTGGGCCTCCCGGCCGCGGAAGGTCACCACGCCGACCTTGTCCCGCCGCTGGTAGGCGTCGCGGAGCAGGGAGATCACCGCGCCGGTGACCGCCGACATCCGCTGCCGGGCCGCCATCGAGCCGGAGGCGTCGACGACGAACAGCACGAGGTTGCCCTCCTTGCCCTCGCGCACCGAGAGCCGCAGGTCCGCGCCGCGCAGTTCCAGGCCGGGACCGGTGCGGCCCCGGGCGGACTGGTGGGGCGCCGCCGCGCCGAGCGTGCCGACCAGGTGCAGACCCGCACCGTCCACTGTGGACGAGCGGACCACGCGGCCGGTGCGGGCACGGGCGCGCGACCGCTTGCCGGGCGCGCCCTCGCCGACCCCCGGCACCTGCAACAGGCGGGCGCGGAACGCCGGGGCCGGTGCGTGCGACCGGTCGGACCGGCCGTTGCCCTGACCGTCCGAAGTGGACTCCGGCGGCTCGCCGGGCAGCTCCGAGCCGTCGCCGCCGCCGTCCGGGCCGCCGGGGTCGGTTCCGGGGCCTTCGGGGTCGTCGTCGGGGTCGTCCTCGGGTTCGCGGGCGGCTTCCGCGCCCTGCTGGAGGGCGTCGTCGAGCTGCTCTTCCTCCAGCCCCGGCTCGTCGAACGGGTCCCGGCGCTTGCGGTGCGGCAACGCCAGCCGCACGGCCGCCTCCACGTCCTGCTCGGCCACCTCGTCGGCGCCCCGCCAGGCGGCGTGCGCGGTCGCGGTGCGGGCCACCACGAGGTCCGCGCGCATGCCGTCCACCTCGAACGCGGCGCAGATGCCGGAGATGCGGCGCAGTTCCGCGTCCGGCAGCACCACGTCCCCGAGCCGCTCGCGGGCGGCGACGATCCGCCGGGCCAGCTCCCGGTCGGCCTCGGCCCAGCGGGCGGCGAAGCCCTCGGGGTCCGCCTCGTACGCCAACCGCCGCCGCACCACCTCGGTGCGCGTCGGCACGTCCCGCGAGGCGCGGACCGCGACCGTGAGGCCGAAGCGGTCCAGCAGCTGCGGGCGCAGCTCGCCCTCCTCCGGGTTCATGGTGCCCACCAGGAGGAACGACGCGGCGTGCGACACGGACACGCCTTCGCGCTCGACGTGCGCGCGGCCCATGGCGGCGGCGTCGAGCAGCAGGTCCACGAGGTGGTCGTGCAGGAGGTTCACCTCGTCCACGTACAGCACGCCACGGTGCGCGGCGGCCAGCAGACCGGGCTGGTAGGCGCGGACCCCCTCGGTCAACGCGCGTTCCAGGTCGAGCGAGCCGATCAGCCGGTCCTCGGTCGCGCCGACCGGCAGCTCGACCAGCCGTGCGGGCCGCCGTTGGGCGCCGTGGTCGTGCGGCCCGTCGGGGCAGTCGGTCGGTGTCGCCGGGTCGCAGCCGAAGCGGCAGCCCGGCACCACGTCCAGCTCGGGGAGCAGCGCGGCGAGGGCGCGGACCACGGTCGACTTCGCGGTCCCCTTCTCGCCTCGGACGAGCACCCCGCCGATACCGGGGTGCACGGCGTTGAGCAGCAGAGCCGTGCGGAGGTCGTCGTGGCCGACGACAGCGGAAAAGGGGAAACGCGCGCCCATGCGGCGGTGTCCTTCCTCGGGTGTCCACGCCCGTGTCCGGTCGATGAGTCGGGGGTCGAGTTCCTGACTCCCGGGCTCCTCGGTCCGGTCACAGTGGCGGGACCGTGCCGGATTCACACCGGCTTCCTCGCGCACCCCCTCAAGCCTGGGCATCGTCGCACTTCCCCCGGCGCGCTCCAAGTCCCGGGCGGGCGAGGACGATCACACCGGCGAATCCCGGACAGCGCCGATGCGGGCCGGCGCGGGTGCGGGCCCGGTGCCGGTGCGGGTGTTGGTCGGTCAGCTCCCGGCAGGCGCCAGGTCACCCGACAGCACGCCCCGGGCGAGCGAGATCACGCCGGCGCGCACCCGTGCCACGTCCAGACCGCACCGCTCGACCATGTGCCGCAGCGTGTCGGCACGCACCTGCGCGATCAGGGCGTGCGCCAGGTACTCGGCGTCCGCACCGGGCTTGACCTGCGAGATCAACGCGACGAGGCGCTGGTGCGTGAGCTTGGCGTCCGCGTCGCACGCGATGCTGCGCGTGGACACCCGCTCGAAGGCGATCACCAGCGGCAGGGCGGCGATCACGTGGTCGAACAGGGTCGCCACGAACGTGATCACCCGCTCCTCCGGCGGCACGTCGCCGGCTTCCAGCAACGCCTCCGCCTCCGCCCGCCACGACTCGGAGGTCTCGTCGACCACCGCCTGCACGAGGCCGTCGCGGTCGCCGAAGCGGCGGAACACGGTGCCCTTGCCCACGCCCGCGGCGGCGGCGACGTCGTCCATGGAGAACCCGTCCGGCCCGCGTTCGGCGATCAGGCGCGCGGCGGTGGCCAGGACCGCGGCGCGGTTGCGCTCGGCGTCCTTGCGCATCGTGGACCTCCTCCGACCCGCGGCTCGATCGACTCGCTTGACAAAAGCGGACCAGCAGTCCGTATGGTAGCGGACAGGAAACGGACCGGCGGTCCGTTTGAAATTCTGGAGGCGTTGTGCGAGCGGTGCGGTTCCACGAGTTCGGTCCGGCGGACGTGCTCGGCGTGGAGGAGGTGCCCGATCCGGTCGCCGGGCCGGGCCAGGTCCTGGTCCGCGTCACGGCGATCGGCGTGAACTACGGCGAGACGATCATCCGGTCGGGCACGGGCGCGCGGGTGGTGCCCTGGTACGACCTCGCGCCCGGCGCGCTGGGCGGCGAGGTGGTCGGCGTGGGCCCCGACGGCAGGCGGCTGATCGGCTTCGCGCTCGGCGAGGGCTACGCCGAACTGGCCCTGCTGCCCGAGGACGCGACCGAGGTGCCCGACGACGTGTCCGACCACGAGGCGCTGGCCCTGTACCTCCAGGGCACGACGGCGGTGGCCGCCGCGGACGCGGTCCGGCTCGCCGCGGGCGAGCGGGTGCTGGTCGAGGCGGCGGCGGGCGGTGTCGGCAGCCTCCTCGTGCAGGTCGCGGCACGGGCGGGCGCGACGGTCGTGGCCGCCGCGCGGGGCGAGCGGAAGCTGGCGCTGGCCCGTGAGCTGGGCGCGCACGAGGTCGTGGACTACGGCGAGCCGGACTGGCCGACCGGGGTCGAGCCGGTCGACGTGGTGTTCTCCTCGGTCGGCGGCACGGTGGCGCGGCAGTCGTTCGAGCTGCTGCGCGACGGGGTCGGCCGGCTGGCCGTGTTCGGCTTCGCGAGCGGCGAGCCGCTGGACGTGACCGCGTCCGACGTGTTCCGCAAGGGCGTCGCGGTCCTCGGGTTCGGCAACCCCGTCAACCCCGACACGGTGCGGCGGGCGTTCACCTCGGGCCTGCGCCCGGTGCTGGGCGAGGCGCTACCGCTGGCAGACGCCGCCCGCGCCCACGAACTGCTGGAGACCCGGGCCTCGACCGGCAAGGTCGTGCTGGTCCCCTAGCTCGACCTCCACGCTCAACGGCGCGCGGAACGACAGCAGGCCCAGCATCGGCGGCGGCCCGGTCGAGGCGAGGCGCAGGTCCGGGAACCGCCGTGCGGTCTCCCGCAGCACGACCTCCGCCTCCAGCCTCGCCAGGCCGGCGCCGAGGCAGAAGTGCCTGCCGAAGCCGAACGCCAGGTGCTTGCGGGCGTTCGGCCTGGCCGGGCAGAAGCGCTCGGGCTCGCCGAAGACGTCCGGGTCCGAGCCGCTGCCCGCGAGCATGAGCAGCAGCGGTTCGCCCGCCGGCACCTCCACCCCTGAAAGGGTGACGGGCTCGGCCGTGATCCGCCGCCACGTGCTCACCGGCGGATCACGGCGCAGCACCTCTTCCACGCACGCGCCGGCCACCCCGGGCTCGTCCAGCCGCGCCCACAGGTCGTCCTGCCCCAGGACCGCGTGGAACGCCGCGCACAGCAGCTGGGTCGTCGTCTCCTGGCCCGCGATCAGCAGGAAGTAGCAGAGCCCGGCCGCGTCCCGGATCGGCACGTCCTGCGCCCGCAGCGCGCCGAACAGGTCGTCGCCCTCCGGGTCGGCGGCCTTGATCCGCGAGGTGAGCCACTGGTGGAACGCGGCGGCGGGACGGGCCAGCTCGTGCTGCCGCTCCGCCGTGACGTCGCCCCAGAACAGCTCCAACGACGCCGTGCTCCAGGCCTTGAGCGCCTCGACGTCGACGTCCCGGATGCCCAGGACCTCCAGCAGCACGATCGCGGGCAGGTCGCGGGCCAGCGCCGGGTGCAGGTCGGCACGTCCGGCGCGGAGGTCGAGCCGGTCCAGGCGCTCACCGGTCAGCTCCGCGATCCGCGGCCCCATCGCCGCCACGCGGGCCGGGGTGAGGAACCGGGACACCAGTCGGCGCAGGTCGGCGTGCGTCTCGGTGCCGTTGTTGGCCAACGTCGGCGGCAGCGAGAACCCGGCGCGGGCCAGCACCCGCAGCACCGGCCGCGGGATCGGGGTCACCGCGGTCAACGCGTTGTCCGGGTGGAAGCGACGTGGGTCGGCCAGCACCGCGCGCACGTCGTCGTAGCGGCTGACCAGCCACATCCCGGTGCGCTCGTCGCGGTGGACCGGCGCGTTCTCCCGCAACGAGCGCAGGTCGGCAGGCTCCGGCTGGAAGAGGTCCACGCCGGCACCGTAGCCGTCGGATGCGACACTGCCGGCGTGAGCGTGCGCACAGGTGACTCGGTGTTCGACTGGATCGACACGCGTGCCGAGGCGCGCGCGAAAGCCGGTCTCGCCCGCCGGGTCCGGCCACGGCCGGCGGACTCGACGAACCTCGACCTGGCCTCGAACGACTACCTCGGCCTGGCCCGCGACAAGCGGGTCACGGGCGCCGCCGCGGCGGCCGCGTTGCGCTGGGGCGCGGGCTCGACCGGGTCGCGGCTGGTCACCGGCTCGACCGAGCTGCACACCGAGCTGGAGTACGAGCTCGCGAACTTCTGCGGCGCGCAGTCCGCGCTGGTGTTCTCCTCGGGCTACGCGGCGAACCTGGGCGCGCTGACCGCGTTGTCCGGCCCCGGCACCGCGATCGTCGCCGACCAGCACATCCACGCCTCCCTGATCGACGGCACCCGGCTGTCCAAAGCGGACGTCGTGGTCGCCGGGCACTGCGACGTCGACCAGGTCACGCACGCCCTGGCCACGCGCGGCAAGCGGCGGGCGCTGGTGGTGACGGACTCGGTGTTCTCCGTCGACGGCGACCTCGCGCCGCTGGCCCGGCTGGCCGCCGCGTGCCGCGAGCACGACGCGGCGCTGGTCGTGGACGACGCGCACGGCCTCGGCGTGATCGGTGACGGCGGACGGGGCGCGGTGCACGCGGCGGGCCTGGCCAAGGCGCCCGACGTGGTCACCACGGTGACGCTGTCCAAGTCGCTCGGCGCGCAGGGCGGCGCGGTGCTCGGGCCGAGCCGGGTGATCAAGCACCTCGTCGACACCGCGCGCACGTTCATCTTCGACACCGGGCTCGCGCCGGCCAGCGCGGCGGCGTCGTTGGCCGCGTTGAAGGTGTTGCGGGACGAGCCGGAACGGCCCGCCCGGGCCCTGGAAGTGGCTCAGGACCTGGCGTTCCGGCTGAAGGAGGCGGGGTTGCGGGTCAGCACGCCGACCGCAGCCGTCGTGTCCGTGCAGGCGCCGTCGCCGGAGGCGGCGTTCGACTGGGCCGAGGCGTGCCGGGCGCAGGGCGTGGTCGTCGGCTGCTTCCGGCCGCCGTCGGTGCCCGACCGGATCTCCCGGCTGCGCCTGACCGCCCGCGCCGACCTGTCCGAGGGCGAGATCGAGCGCGCCGTGCGGGTGATCACGGAGACCGGCGCATCCGCAGGTGCGGTATCCCGTCCTCGATGAACTCCGCGCCCTGCGGCTCGAAGCCGAACGACGCGTAGAAGTCGGCCACGTAGGTCTGGGCGTCCAGCACGCACTCCACCTGGCCGATCTCGGCCAGCACCGCCTCCATCAGCCGACGGCTGTAGCCGCGGCCGCGGGCGGCGCGGGCCGTGCAGACCCGGCCGACGCGGAACGTGCCGCCGGGTTCCTCCAGCAGGCGCAGGTAGGCCTGCGGGCCGGGCAGGTCGTCGGCTTCCAGCCAGAAGTGGCGGGTGCCCGGTTCGAGGTCACGCCCGTCCAGTTCGGGGTAGACGCAGTTCTGCTCCACGACGAAGACGTCGGAACGCAGTTTGAGCACGGCGTAGAGCTGGTCGGGGGTCAGGTCGGCCGACCACTGCCGGCGCAGCGTCGCCGGGTACGGGTGTGAGCGCACCCCACCGTGGTATCACACGGGTCCTGGGGTGGGTTGTGTGGTGGCTCCTGTGGTCGAGCCTGGTGGGTCCTGTGGTCGGGCCCGGTCGGGTCTGTGGTCGGGCCGCGTCTTGGGAAGAGCTTCCTGTGGTTCTGTGCGGCGGCGTCCCGATTCTTAGAGCTCCGCCCGGTACCGGCTCAAGCGCGTGTAGACGCCGGGTTGGCCCGGTCGGGCGCAGCCGCGGCCGTAGGACACGAGGCCCACCAGTTCGCCGGCCACGGTGAGCGGTCCGCCGGAATCACCCTCGCAGGCGTCCTTGCCGCCCTCGGGGTAGCCCGCGCACAGCATCCCGCCCGGCCGGTAGTCGGGCACCTCGGCGGCGCACTCGGCGTCCGCGCGGATCGGCACGTCGACCTCGCGCAGGCGGCGGCTCGGTGCGCTCAGCTCGGCGGTGCGGCCCCAGCCGTAGACGGTGGCCCGGCCCGGCGCGGCGTCCGCGATCCGGACCGGCCGGTACGGCAGCGGGGTGGCGAGGGTGAGGGTGGCCACGTCGTCGCCCGCGGACACCTCGGTGAACGCGGGGTGGCGCCAGAGCGCGGTGACACCCACGGCCCGTCCCTCGGTGGTGTCGAGGTCGGCCCGGCCGG
This sequence comes from Actinosynnema sp. NPDC002837, assembly GCF_040295345.1. NCBI lineage: Bacteria > Bacillati > Actinomycetota > Actinomycetes > Pseudonocardiales > Pseudonocardiaceae > Actinosynnema > Actinosynnema sp. NPDC002837. Next base: position 16,238 of record NZ_JBEOVG010000031.1, on the reverse strand, counting down.
CGACGACGGTCAGGTCGGCGGGCACCCGGTCGCGGACGCCGAGCGCGGTGCGCGCGACCGTGCAGTGCGCGGCGGTGACCACCTTGTCCGGTGCGATCAGCGCGCCGCCGCAGAAGAAGGTGCCCCCGTCGAACAACGCCACCGCCCACGGCGTCGCGGGCGCCTCCCGACCGCCGACGATCGCGTCCGCGGGCAGCGCCGAGAGGATCAGAACGAGAACGGCGAAGACCGGCGCGCTGATGCGCATGGAGCACCTCTCTACGTCAAGTGGCGGAACGGGCACCGACGGTAGCGGAAGGTCCGAGCGGACGGGATCCGGGTATGAGATCCGGAAAATCTGTTGTTAGAGTGCGGTGGTGCCGAAGATTCAACGGCCAGTGAGGCAGATCACGGCGATCTGTCCGGAACCTGAGGGAGGTTTTCCATGCACCTGGACTTCACCCAGCTGCCGGCGTTCCTGATCGCCTGCGCGGTGGTCGTGCTGACGCCCGGCGTGGACGCCTTCCTCCTGCTGCGCACCTCGATGAGGTCCGGCACGCGGGCCGGGCTGCTGGCGCTGGCGGGCATCCACACCGCGGCCTTCGTGCAGGTGGCCCTGGTGATCTCGGGCCTGGGCGTGGTGATCGCCCGCTACCCGGCCGTGCTGACCGGGCTGCGCTGGATCGGCGCGGCGTACCTGCTCTACCTGGCCGTGACGATCACCCGCGGGCTGCTGCGGCGTTCGGGCGGCGAGGTGGTGGGGGTCGCGCCGCCCCGGCCGTTCCGGCAGGGGTTCCTGACCAACATCACCAACCCGAAGATGCTGCTGTTCTCGCTGGCGTTCCTGCCGCAGTTCATCGGAACGGGCGACCCGACGTGGCAGCTCGGCCTGCTCGCGGCCGTGTTCCTCGGGCTCGCGGCGTTGTGGGAGCTGACGATCGTGGTGGCGGCGGCGCGGGTGGCCGGCTCGTTGCGGCGACCCGGTGTGACGACGGCGTTGGACGCGGTCTGCGCGGCGGTGTTCGTGACGATGTCGATCGGGCTCGTGCTGTAGGTCGACAGCCCCGGCGCAGGTCGAGTTCCGGGTGTAGGCCAGTTCCGGGTGCAGGTCGGTTCCGGGTGCAGGTCGGTTCCGGGTGCAGGTCGGTTCCGGGTGCAGGTCGGTTCCGGGTGCAGGTCCGGCGCAGGGCGAGGCCCGACCGGCGTGCGAACCCGTCCGAAGGGTCCGCACGCCGGTTGGTCACGCCGCCAGTTGTTCCTCGATCACCTGGGAGTAGGCGGCGATGTTGCTGTAGACGCCCGGCTTGCCCTCCCGCGCGCAACCTTCACCCCAAGAGGTGACGCCGATCAGCTTCCCGCCGGCCACGAACGGGCCGCCCGAGTCGCCCTGGCACGTGTCGACGCCACCCTCCGGGTAACCGGCGCACGTCATCTCGTCCGGGTCGAACTGGGGGTAAGCGGTGCGGCAGTACTCGTGGTCCGTCACCGGCACGGTCGCGCCGAGCAGGTAGCGCGAGCCCGAGCCCTGCTCGCTGGTCCGGCCCCAGCCGAACACCCGACCGCTCGTGCCCGGCTCGTACAGCGCGCCGTCGGACGGCTGCGCCAGCGGCAGGGGCGTGTAGTCCACCGGCGAGCGCAAGGTCAGCACGGCGACGTCCGCACCCTGGTCCGCGGACACGTACTCCGGGTGGACCCAGATCTCGGACAGCCGGGCGACCACGCCCTCGTCACCCTTGCGATCCTCGCGGCCCAGCACGACCCGCGTGTTGCGGGGCGTCCGGGTGGTGGCGCAGTGGGCGGCGGTGACCACCTTGGTCGGCGCCACCAGCGTGCCGCCGCAGAACTGGTTCCCGGTGGCGTCGGCCACGTACACCACCCACGGGTGGTCCGCGATCGACACCCGTTCACCGCCCACTACGCGCTCGTCCACGTCCGCCGTGGCAGTGCCCGCGAGAGCCATCGACAACGTCATCAACAACGCGGCAAGCCGCATCGGCCCCTCCTCCTGATCAAAGGCGTCAGGAGGAGGTTAGCCAGAATGGCCGGTTCCGCTGGGCCAAGCGGACTAGTCCGCTCCGGTGAACTTGCTGCGCACCCGGCCCGCCGCGCCCGCGAGCACGTCGCCGACCTCGTTGAAGACCTTCATCAGCGGGTCCTCGGACTCGGCCGCCGACTCCTTGTACGACCGGGCCGCGGACTTGATGTCCTCGGTGAACGAGCTCGTCGGCCGGTCGTCCTCGCGCCGCTGGTACGAGCCGGTCAGGATGGCGCGGTACTCCTCGCCCGCCGCCCACTTCTGCAGCTCGGCGGCGCGGACCACGGCCATCGGGTGGGTCAGCGGCCACGTGCGGATCAGCTTGAGCACGCTGTCGCGCACGTCCTCGACCTGCTCGTACTCCTTGGCCTGCTTGAGGAACTCGGCCGTGTCGACCTGGCTGAGGTCCATGCCGCCCGCCATGGCCACGTGCACGCGCAGCGCGGCGGCCGGGTCCTGCCCGCAGAGCAGGCCGGCGCGGTCGCAGGACAGCTCGGTCTTGCGGTACCACTCGCGCAGCGCGGCGATGATCGCGGTGATCGCCCAGTAGCCGCCCGGCATCCAGCCCAGACCGTGCTGCAGCTGCATCAGCCGCTGCAGGATCGTCTGGTACAGCGCGTGCCCGGACAGCACGTGCCCCATCTCGTGCCCGATGGCGAACCGCAGGCCCTCCGCGTCCAGCAGCTCGATCAGGCCCGTGGTGAGCACGATGAACGGCTTGTCGATGCCCAGCGTCATGGCGTTGGGCACCGGGTCGCGCTTGACGAACAGCTCCGGCACCGGGTCGACGTCCAGCGTCGCCGCCGCCTCGAGCCGGAGCCGGTCCAGCTCCGGGTACTGCCTGGGGCCCACCCGGATGCTCGACGCCAGGTAGCCCAACCTCTCACCGCGTTCCGTGAACGCGCCCGCCACCGCCTGCAGCACCGGGCCGATGCCCGGCACCGCGCGCAAGACCGCCAACGCCCCCCGGTCGACCGGGTGCTCGTACGCACGCGGGCTGATGCCCGGGAACCGGACACGCGCGCTCGACCGTTCGATCTCCTCGCTGCTCATGGTTCCCACAGTGCCACGACCCGTGCCCCACATCTCCCCGATCGGACGAATCGACGTGCACACTGGCCTGGTGAACGCAGACGTGCTCGGCACCGACTACGAGACCCGCGCGCTGCCCTTGGGCGGCGGTGACACGACCGCGACCCTGGTCCGCCGTCGCGCGCAGCCGGCCGTCCGCGGCGCGGTGCTGTACGTGCACGGTTTCGCGGACTACTTCTTCCAGCGGCACGTCGCCGAGCACTTCACCGCGCGCGGCTTCGACTTCTACGCCATCGACCTGCGCGCGTACGGGCGGTCGTTGCGGCCGGGGCAGGTGGCGAACTACGTGACCGACCTGGCCGAGCACTTCGAGGAGATCGACGCCGCGGCACGGGTGATCCGTGAAGAGGACGGGCACCGGCACCTGGTGGTGATGGGCCATTCGACCGGTGGGCTCATCACGAGTTTGTGGGCGCACGAGCGGCGTTCGGACGACGTGCTGGACGCGTTGGTGCTCAACAGCCCTTGGTTGGACCTGGCCGAGCCGTGGCTGGTGCGGACGGTGGGGACGGCGTTGATCCGGGGCGTGGGTCGGGTGGCGCCGAAGCTGGTGCTCAAGCCCGGGCTGGGGCCGGTGTACGGCGAGAGCATCCACCGGGACCACCACGGGGAGTGGGACTTCGACACGACGTGGAAGCCGATCGAGGCTTTCCCGGTGCACGCGGGGTGGTTGCGCGCGATCCGTCGCGGTCAGGCCCGGCTGCACCGGGGGTTGGAGGTGGGGGCGCCGGTACTGCTGCTGCGGTCGGGGCGCAGCCACCTCCACGCGAAGCGGTGGACGCCCGAGGCGATGACGGCGGACACCGTGCTGGACGTGGAGCACATGCGGGTGTGGGGGCCGAAGATCGGCAGGCAGGTCAGGGTGGTGCAGGTGGAGGGCGGTATGCACGACCTGTTCCTGTCCGCGGAGCCCGTGCGGTTGAGGGCGTTGGCCGAGGTGGACGAGTTCTTGGACGAGATTTGATGTGGGTGCGGTGTGGGGTGTCTGCGGCAAGGGCTGAAAGATCAAAAGATTGAAAGAGTCCTCGCCGGACGGGCAGATCAGCAGGATGACGGCGGGGTGGGTGGGTACGCGCCGGGTCCGTTGTTGGTCGGGTTTCGTGTCATCCCACCGACCTCCCTACGGGCTACCACACGTATCAAGGGGGCAGGCATAGGTGGAGGGGCGGGCAAGGGACGCACAGCCCCCTTGACACGCGCGGTAGGGCGGAGCCAGGTCGGCGGGATGACACGAAGCCCTTCTGTTGCACGGCTTCAGCGGAGGTGTTCGATGGCGAGTCTGGCGGCTGTGCCGATGACGGCGTCTGCTGGTGGCAGGGTGAAGGCGGTGCTCGCGCTGCGGGTGAAGACGGCGACGGCGTAGCGGCCGCCGTCCGGGTACTCGACGACGCCGATCTCGTTGCGGATGGTCGGGAGGGTGCCGGTTTTGCCGGCTACGCGGACGTCGTCGAAGGGGAAGCCGGAGGCCAGGCGGTGTGGCCAGACTTGAAGGGCCATGTTGCGGCGGATCGGGGCGCAGGCCTCGTGCTGCCAGACGTGCCGCAGCAGGGTGGTCAGGTCGCGTGCGGTGCCGCGGTTGGTTCGGGTCGGGTCCAGGGCGCGCAGTCGGGACAGGACGACGGGGTCGGTGAGGGCGGCCGGTGGTTCGGCGGGGACGGCGTCTTCGGCCATGGTGCGCATGAAGTCCCGTGCCCGGTGGACGATCCGCGTGTGGCTGAGGTGCAGTTCGTCCAGGGTGTGGTTGATGTCGTCCAGGCCGATGAGGTCGACGAGGGCGTCGGCGGCGGCGTTGTCGGAGACGGTGATGGCCAGGTAGGCCAAGTCGCGCAAGGACATCGTGACCGGGTCGAGCATGCCGCCCACGCCGGTGGGGCCGGTGCTGCGGTCGTGGTCGAGGGTGATCCGGGCGGTCAGGTCGTGGGTGCTGTGGTGCAGGGCGACGAGCAGTGGGACTTTGAAGACGCTGGCGAGGACGACGGGGTCGTCCGCGCCGACCGACAGTTCGCGGTCGGGGTGGTCGAGGTCGACGGCGTGGAGCTTGCCGGTGACGCCGGCGTCGGCGAACGCGGCGCGCACCCTGGCGGCGGTCATGACAGGTACTCCGCGGCCGGGCGGGGGTAGCGGGGCAGGGTGCCCTCCGCGTGGCGCATCCCTTGTGCGGTGAGGACTTCGGTGACGGCGTCGGCGAACGCGGTGACGGCGGGGGTTCGCCGGCCGCGTGGCCAGGCGGCCGAGGTGCGCCACAGGATCGGGTTGCCGCGCAGTGGTCGCCAGGCGGCGTCCGGTGGTGGGGTGATGCCGTCGTGCAGGGCGACCGCGCCGCCGGCCAGGACGAGCCCCAACGCGAACTCCGGGTTGCCGGCTTGGTGGACGTCGGTGGGTGTGTAGCCGTGTCGGGCGCACGTGGTCAGCACCTCGTCGTGCAGGGCGGGTGCGGTGGTGCGGGGGAAGAGGACGAGGGCCAGGCCGTTCAGGTCGGCCAAGCGGACGTCCGGGGCGGTGGCCAGGGGGTGGTCGCGGGGCAGCAGGACGCCCAGCGGGCTGGTCAGGACCGGGCCGAGGCTCAGCCAGGAGACGTCGAACGGGAAGCGCAGGACGCCGACGTCCAGGCTCCGGTCGGCCAGGGCGCGGAGTTGTTCGGCGGTGCCGATCTCGCGGAGCTTCAGGTCGACGGGGCTGCGGTGGCGGAAGGCCGGGAGGAGTGCGGCCACGGCTCGTCCGCCCAGGTCCGGTGGGACGCCCGCGCGCAGTGAGCCGGCCTCGCCATGGCGGAAACGTCCGGCGAGCGCGCGGAGTCGGTCTTCGCCTGCGAGGAGGCCTCGGGCCTCGGTGAGGATCTGGCGGCCCGCATCGGTGAGGGCGACGTGCCGGGCGTCGCGGTCGAGGAGGCGGACGCCGAGTTCGCGTTCCAGGCGTTGGATGCTCTGCGACAGCGGCGGCTGGGACATGTGCAGGCGGGCCGCGGCTCGGCCGAAGTGCAGTTCCTCGGCCACGGCGAGGAAGTGCCGCAGGTGCCGGAGGAGGTCCACGAGCAGGGATGATAGCTGTTCGGATATCGCAGGCGTGGTGATATCGGACTTGGACACGTGCGGCTGGGCGCTGGTGTTGTTGTGGCATGTGCGTGAACAGGCGGCAGGTGTTGATCGGTTCGGCGGCGGTCGCGGTGGCGGGTGCGGGGTTGCCGGGGGTGGCGTTCGCGGCGGGGCGCAGCGGGGTGGGCTTGCGCTGGTTGGGCGTCGCCGGGTGGGAGTTGCTGTTCGACGGCCGGCGGGTGCTGATCGACCCGTACCTGAGCCGGTTGCCGGTGTTCGACCGGGACGGCGAGTTCATCCCCGACCACCCGTTGGCGGTGCGGAAGGAGTTGGTCGACCGGCACCTCGGTGAGCGGCCGGAGCTGGTGCTGGCCACGCATGGGCACTACGACCACTTGTTGGAGATCCCGTACGTGGTGGAGAAGCACGGTTCGCGGGTGATCGGCACCGAGACGCACCGGCACCTGTTGACGGCGCAGGGCGTGCCGGGTGACGACGTGGTCGTGGCGTCCGGTGGGGAGTACCTGGACTTCCACGGCTTCACCGTCCAGGTGTTCCGGAGCCTGCACAGCCAGTTCGGCTCGTACGGGTACTTCGCGCCGGGCAGCCTGACCGCGCCGCCGGAGGCGCCCACGACGATCAGCGACCTCGTGGAAGGCGGCTCGCTCGCGTACCTGATCACCGTGGGCGGGTTCTCGGTGCTGTTCCTGTCGGGCACGGCGAACTACGTCGAGCGGGAGATCGCGGGGCTGCGGCCGGACGTCCTCGTGCTGGGCATGAGCGGCCACGCGAACGTGCACGACTACACCGCGCGGGCGCTGCGGGCGACCCGGCCCAAGTTGCTCGTCCCGAGCCACCACGACGACATGGTGACCCAGTTGGACGACCCCGCCCTGCCGCCGCGCGGCAACCCCGCGGCGGCGGCGGAGTTGGCGGAGACGGCGCGGCGGATCGGCCTCGCGGCCCGGGTGCTGGACCCGGAAATCCTGCGCTGGTACGAGCTGTAGCTATCGACGGCGGGCGGTCTGCTTGTAGGCGGTGATCGCCTTGACCCGGTCCACGTCCCGCGTCGACCGCAGCACCAGCCACAGGCCGAGCAGGAACACCAGGTGGTCGACCAGGCGGAAGGCGGCGTAGGTGATCACGACGACACCTGGCACCCCGGCCACGGCCAGGTGCAACAACTCGCCGCCGTTCACCCGCGCCTCCCCGGCTCGGAAGCAGTGAACTCGATGGTGCCGGAAGCTAGGTAGATCCGCTAGAGTTTCTGACACCTTCTGACACTGGGCGGGTGCGCATGGGACGGTTGCGCCGACCGGAACTTCCCGGCGGACCACTGGCGATCCTCTTCGACCAATTGCGACGCCTGCACATCGAAGCCGGTGAGCCGAGCAGCCGGCACATCGCCCGCCAAGCCGGGATCAGCCACGACACGGTCCACCGCACGCTCACCGGCCCGGCGCTGCCGCGCTGGACGAACGTCGAACTGGTGGTGCACGCGCTCGACGGGGACGTCGAGGCCTACCGCGCACGGTGGCTGGCCGCCCGTGCGGCCGAAGAGCCCGCCCGACCGGCTGCCGGGCCGGCCATCGCAGAGCACGACCCGCCCGCGGTGAGCGTCGACGATCCCATCCCCGCACCGGACGGGGCACAGGTGCGGATCGTGGTCGTCGACGGCCACCCCGTGTTCCGGTTCGGTTTGGTGACCGTGCTGAGGAACGCCGGGGTCACCGTGGTCGCCGAAGCTGGGGACGGCGAGGCCGCGGTGCGCGCGTGCTCGGCGAACCGGCCCGACCTGGTGGTGTCGGACATCGCCATGCCGATCGGCCTGGACGTGATCGCTCGGCTGTCGGCGGAGAACCCGCGACTCGGCGTGCTCGTGCTCACGGCCTTGGACGACACCAAGACCATCGTCCGGGCGCTCAGCGCCGGTGTCCGCGGTTACCTGCTGAAGAACGCGGAGCCGGAGGTCGTGGTCGACGCCGTGCGCAGGGTCCTGCTCGGCGAGGCCGTGCTGGCACCCCGCGCCGCGACCGCGGCCATGGCGGGTCTGCACCGGGCCGGGCGCGCCGACCTGGGTCTCACCTCTCGGGAGACGGAACTGATCCGGTTGCTGACGGCGGGCACGAGCCACAAGTCGATCGCGTCGGCTCTGGGTGTCAGCGTCACCACGGTCCGGCACACCGTCATCAACATCCTCGGGAAACTGGGTCTCACCAACCAGATCCAGTTGGTCCGATACGCGATCGAACACGACTTGACGGATTAGAGCAGGCCGGCTCGGGCGGCGGCCAGGGCGGCTCGGGCGGAGCGCTCGGCGGTGGGGCGGTCGACCGGCTCGCCGGTGACGAAGATCCGGTGGTACAGCGGGGCGCAGGTGAGGCGGACGAGTTCGACCGGGTCGGCCTGCGGTGGGAGTTCGCCGCGTTCGACGGCGCGGGTGACGACCTTGGCCGCTTCGGCTTGGCGGGCGGCGTAGAAGCGGCGCTTCGCGTCCTGGGCGCGGGTGGACTGCTGTGCGGCGATGACGATCGCGATCGGGACGAGCCGGCGTTCCGGGTCGGCGAAGGTGTCCGCGATCTCGGTGGCGACGGCGATCAGGTCGCCCTCCAGCGTGCCGGTGTCGGGCACCGGCCACTCGGACTCGCGGGTGTGGTCGAGGGCGTCGGCGATGAGCACGTCGACCGTCCCCCACCGGCGGTAGACGGTGGTCTTGTGCACGCCCGCGCGTTCGGCGACGTTCTCCACCGTCATGCCGGCGTAGCCGTGCCGGTTCAGCTCGGCGTACACGGCTTCCAGGACGGCTTCGCGGACGCGTGCCGAGCGTCCACCCGGTCGTGAGGTCAACTGCAACTCCAGTTGCGTTAGTGGGCGAGTTGTGCCACTCTAACGCAACACGAGTCGCGTTAGGAGCCCTCCACTTTGATCCCAGACCCCACCGTCCTGCACCCGCTGCCGCACGCGGACCGCGTCGTCCAGCTCAAGCCGTTGGTGACGTCGCCGACGATCGAGGTCGGCGAGTACACGTACTACGACGACCCGGAGCACGCGCTGGAGTTCGAGACCCGCAACGTGCTCTACGGGTACGGCGCCGAGAAGCTGGTCATCGGCAGGTTCTGCGCGCTGGCCACCGGCACCAGGTTCATCATGGCCGGCGCGAACCACCTCAACATCGGCGTCTCGACGTTCCCGTTCACGATCTTCGGCGGCACGTGGGCCGAGCAGACGATGGACCTGATGACCGGCATGCAGACGCGGGGCGACACGGTGGTCGGCAACGACGTCTGGTTCGGCTACAACGCGCTCGTGATGCCGGGCGTGACGATCGGGGACGGCGCGATCATCGCGACCGGCGCCGTGGTGACGTCGGACGTGCCGCCGTACACGGTGGTGGGCGGCAACCCGGCCAAGCCGGTGAAGCGGCGCTACGCCGAGGAGGACGTGGCCCGGCTGCTGCGCGCCAAGTGGTGGGACTGGCCGATCGAGCTGGTGACCGAGCACGTCCGCACGATCATGTCCGGCACGCCGGCCGAGATCGAGCAGATCGCGCGATCCCAGCTGTGAACGCCCACACCGCCTGGGCGACCCGTTGTCCACGCCGAACCCCGCGGCGCCGCAACACCTCTTCGTGCCGGCCGACGGGCGACTTCCCACCAGTCCTCGACCTCAGGACGGCGTGATCGTCCAGTTCCCACCGGACGTGACCTGGATGACAGCCGGCCCGGTCAGCGGAACGGTGCCCTCATAACCGCCGATGTGGTTCACCAGGAGTTTGATCCGACTCTCTTGCAGCGAAACCGCATGGACGGCGAAGTTGCTCTCCCCCACGTTGGTAATCCTCGCCTTCTTGCCGGCTCCAGAATAGATCAACACTGCATCGCCCGTTCCGGACATCGGACCTTGCGCGATTTCCGCCACCTCAAGACCACCGACCGTGACCGTCCAGGAGCCCGTCGCGTTGACCGTCAGCGTGGAGGTGCGAGCACCGTCCCGGATGTCCAACCACCGAGTACCGCTATAAGCGCCGATCTCATTCACCAATAATGACTCGAAACCGTCACTCTTCAACACCGTATTACCCGAGCACACCGGGCACTCGAACTTCACGACCTTGACCCCGGCCGGGCGGTCCAAAGTGATCACATCGTCCCCGACACCGGTGAACACGGACGGCGGAGGAGGCGGAGGGATGGTGGTAGTAGTGGTGGCGAACACCGAGGTGGTGGTGGCCGGCACGGCCGTGGTGGTCGAGGTGCGCGTTGCGGCCGACGACCGCTCCGCCCCCTCACCGACCTGATCCCCACCCGATCCGATCGCCGCGACACCCAGCACCAGAACGACGGCCGCACCAACAACCGCAGGCCATTTGGGACTCTTCTTCGGCGCCGGCGGAACAGGTGGCGGGACACCCCACGCGCCCGTCGGGATCGGGTGCGGAACCCATTGCCCGGTCGGACCGGGACGATTAGGCCCGAAAGAGTTCGGGCCGGGTGGGAGGTGTGCCATGCTTTCGCTCCGCATTCTCCGGTGCTCACCGTCGGAGGATCCGACTGAAATGTCATTCGGAACGTGTGCACGCAGCGTTATGGGCCTTGTCGGACATTCACCCGAACGGACGCATGGCGGCTCAGGTAGAAGGCAGCGGCAAGGCGCTTCGGTGAACAACCGATTGGTCTAGCGCCACACCGGCCGGCGGCACGAGACCATGGAGGCCGGGAGGTTCGCCATGGCCGAGGACTTCAACCGGTACTGCGACCTGACCATGCGGGGTGGGGCGGCCAGTGGCGTCGTCTACCCGTTGGCCGTCGTGGAGTTGGCCGGGCACTACCGGTTCCGGTCGTTGGGCGGTGCGTCGGCCGGTGCGATCGGGGCCGCCTTCACCGCCGCCGCGGAGAAGGGCCGGGACCGGGACGGGTTCCGCAAGCTCGGGGAGGTCGTCGACTGGTTCGCCGCGCCCGGCTGGCGGCTGGCCCAGCTCTTCCAGCCCAGCGAGCACACCCGCAAGCTGTACCGGATCGTGGCGGCCTCCATGCAGCGCCGCGACTCCACCGGGCGCAGCCCGCTCACGTGCCTCCTGCTGGCCCTGATCAGCGCGATCGGCTGGCGGGCACGGGCCTTCCTCGCCTTGGCGCTGGGGCTGTGGCTCATCGGTCCGACCCTGTGGTTCCACTCGATCGACTGGGGCGCCACGCCGACGTGGGCGCTGATCGGCCTCACCGTCGCGGCCCTCGTCGCCGTGCCCGGCATCGTGCTGAGAGTCCTGCCGAACGGCCGGGACGCGTGGTTGCGCCGCGTCGGCACCGCGCTGCTCCTGGTCGTCCCGCTGATCCCGGTCGCCCTGAGCACGCGCTGGACGGCCCCGAGCCTGGCGAGCGCCGCCACCGCCGCCGTGTGGTGGCTGGTGCTCGGGTTCGCGTTCGTCAGCGCGGTCGCCCTCACCTACGGCCTGGGCGCCAAGCGGTTCCTCGACCGGATGGCGACCACCATCCACTTCGGACTCATCCCGGGCACCGGCGCGTTCCGGCCGAACTTCTGGGACCGCCGGTGCGGCGTGCCCGCGTCGACCGGCGTGCCCCCGCTGAGCGACTGGATCGCCGACGTGCTGGACGACCTGTCCGGGACGACGGACCTGACGTTCGACGACCTGACCACCAACCTGGTCCTGATGACCACGGACCTGTCCGAGGGCCGCCCCTACCGCCTGCCGTTCACCGAACCGTCGGCCGCGTGGCTGTTCTGCCCGACGTGCCTGGGGACCGTCCTTCCGCCGCGGACCGTCGACAAGCTCGGCCACGACGCCTCGCCGCACCACTGCCCGCTGCACCCCGCCGAGACCCTGCACGTGCTGCCGAAGAACCTGCCGGTCGCGCTGGCCGTCCGGATGAGCATGCCGCTGCCCGGCCTGATCGCCGCGGTGCCGCTGGTGCGCGCCGAGCCGGAACCCCGCGTCCACTGGTTCTCCGACGGCGGCATCACCAGCAACTTCCCGATCCACTTCTTCGACAACCTGCTGCCGCGCTGGCCGACGTTCGGCCTGAGCCTGCAGTCCTACCCGCCCGGCGACGACCGGGACGTCTGGCTGCCCGAGCAGGACGCGTCCACCGGCGGCACGCCGTGGCGCGGCATCGGGCTGGTGCAGCACTTCGCGTCGGCGATCCTCAACACCATGCTCGACTGGCGCGACACGATGCAGTCCGCCCTGCCGGGCTACCGGGGACGGATCGCGCACGTCCGCGTCGGAGCCCTGGAAGGCGGCACGAACCTCTTCATGCGCCCGGAGACGATCCGCGCCCTGGCCGAACGCGGCGCCGAGGCCGGGCGGCTGCTGCGCACCCGGTTCACCGAGGACGACTCGACCAAGACCGACCGCTACCGCTGGATCCGCATGCGCCTGGCCATGCGCGAGTACCAGCAGCTGGCCGACCAGTCCGGCGACCGCGCCGCCCTCTACCGCGACCTCACCGCCCGCTACCGGATCCCCGAGGACCTGCACGCCTGGTTCACCACGCCACCCGACACCGACCCGAACGCGCGCGAGATCGGACTCACCCTCGACGCGCTGGGCGCGGTGCCCGCGGGCCCGTTCGACGGCGAGCCGCCGATCGACCCGGACCTCCGCCTCACCCCGCCCGAGTGACGGACGCCGTCAGACCTTCTTCCCGACCCCCGCGTACGCGTTGATGTAGGCGTCGTCCGAATCCGGCCACCACTCGCTCAACGGCACCACGCCGGGCTCCACGACCTCCAGCCCGTCGAAGAAGGTGGCGACCTCCGCACCGGTCCGCAGCACCAGCGGGCTGTCCGTGCGGCGGTAGATGGCGTTGACCTGCTCGCCGCTCTCCCGCCCCTCCTGCGACACGCCGTCCCAGCTCGCGTGCGAGATTGCCACGAAGCTGCCCGGCGCCAGCACGTCCCGGTACCGGGCGATGGCCGCCGCCGGCTCGGCCTCGTCCGGCACGAAGTGCAGCACGGCGACCATCAGCAGCCCGATCGGCCGGTCGAAGTCGAGCACCGACCGCACCTCCTCGTTCTCCAGCACGGAGTCCGGGTCGCGCAGGTCCGCCTGGATCGCGCTGGCCAGCGGGTTGTCCGCCAGCAACGCCGTGCTGTGCGCCACGGCCACCGGCTCGACGTCCGCGTACACCACCCGTGCCGCCGGGTTGGTCTGCTGGGCGATCTCGTGCACGTTGCCGACCGTCGGGATGCCCGACCCCAGGTCGAGGAACTGGTCGATGCCCTGCGACAGCAGGTACCGCACCGCCCGCCGCAGGAACGACCGGTTGGCCCGGGCCGCGCCGGACATGCCGGGGAAGATCTGCTCGACCGACTTCGCCGCCTCGCGGTCCACCGCGAAGTTGTGCGACCCACCCAGGAAGTAGTCGTACATCCGGGCCGCGCTCGGCCGGTCCAGGTCCACCGAAGACGGAACCCAGCTCGCCTGCTCCATGCGCACATCTCCTCGTCAGCCGACCGCGTGATCGTCGCGGCGCCATCCACGGGGCACAACCCCCGAATGGACGCTCGCTCTGGGCGAACACCTACCGGAAACAAACCCACGCTCATCTTGGTTGAGCCAGTCAGACTCAACTTTGGAGGGATCATGGGCGAGACGTTGGCGCTGCCGGTGCTGCCGCTGGACGACGTGGTCGTGCTGCCGGGCATGGTCGTGCCGATCCGCCTCAGCGGCTCGGACGCCACCGCCGAGGCCCGCGCCGCGATCGAGGCCGCGACGGCGACGGGCGGTCAGTCGAAGGTCCTGCTGGTGCCCCGGCTGGACGGCAAGTACGCCAAGGTGGGCACGCTGGCCCTGATCGAGCAGGTCGGCAGGCTCTCCGGCGGCGAGCGCGCGGCCGTCGTGCGCGGCACCGAGCGGGTCCGCATCGGCACCGGCACCACCGGCCCCGGCGCGGCGCTGTGGGTCGAGGCGACCATCGCGGACGAATCACCGGTCGACGACCACACCCACGAACTGGCCCGCGAGTACCGGGGGCTGGTCACCACGATCCTCCAGCAGCGCGGCGCGTGGCAGGTGGTCGACTCGGTGCAGCAGGTGGACGACCCGTCCGCCCTCGCCGACCTCGCCGGCTACGCCTCGTACCTCAGCGACGAGCAGAAGGTCTGGCTGCTGGAGACCAGCGACGTCACCGAGCGGCTCGAGAAGCTGCTGGAGTGGGGCCGCGAGTACCTGACCGAACTCGACGTCGCCGAGACCATCCGCAAGGACGTCAAGGAAGGCGTCGAGAAGCAGCAGCGCGAGTTCCTGCTGCGCCAACAGCTGGCCGCGATCCGCAAGGAACTGGCCGAGCTCGACGGCAAGCCCGCCACCGAGGAGCAGGACTACCGAGCCCGCGTCGAAGGCGCCGACCTGCCGGAGAAAGTCCGCGAGGCCGCCCTGGCCGAGGTCGACAAGCTCGAACGGACCTCCGAGCAGTCACCCGAGGTCGGCTGGATCCGCACCTGGCTCGACACCGTCCTCGACCTGCCGTGGAACGAACGCACCGAGGACGCCTACGACATCGCGGGCGCCCGCGCCGTCCTGGACGCCGACCACGCGGGCCTGGACGACGTCAAGGAACGCATCACCGAGTACCTGGCCGTCCGCCGCCGCCGCGCCGACCGCGGTCTCGGCGTCGTGGGCGGCCGCCGTTCCGGCGCGGTCCTGGCCCTGGTCGGACCTCCCGGCGTCGGCAAGACCTCCCTCGGCGAATCCGTCGCCCGCGCGATGGGCCGCAAGTTCGTCCGGGTGGCCCTGGGCGGCGTCCGCGACGAAGCCGAGATCCGCGGCCACCGCCGCACCTACGTGGGCGCGCTGCCGGGCCGGATCGTCCGGGCCATCTCCGAAGCGGGCTCGATGAACCCGGTCGTCCTCCTGGACGAGATCGACAAGGTGGGCGCCGACTACCGCGGCGACCCGACCGCCGCCCTCCTCGAAGTCCTCGACCCGGCCCAGAACCACACGTTCCGCGACCACTACCTCGAAGTCGAACTGGACCTCTCCGACGTCGTCTTCCTGGCCACCGCCAACGTCCTGGAATCCATCCCGGGTCCCCTGCTGGACCGCATGGAACTGGTCCAGCTCGACGGCTACACGGAGGACGAGAAGGTCACCATCGCCCGCGACCACCTCCTGCCGCGCCAGGTCGAACGCGCCGGCCTCACCCCCGAGGACGTCACGATCACCGAGCCGACCCTGCGCAAACTGGCCGGCGAGTACACCCGTGAAGCAGGTGTCCGGCAGCTGGAACGCGCGCTCGCACGCATCCTCCGCAAGGTGACCGCACGCGTCGCCCTGGACGAATCCACCCTGCCGGTCACCGTCGACATCCCGAACCTCCGGACCTACCTGGGCTCGCCCAAGCACACCCCGGAGTCCGCCGAGCGCACTGCCGTCCCGGGCGTCGCCACGGGCCTGGCCGTGACCGGAGCCGGCGGCGACGTGCTCTTCGTGGAGGCCTCACTGGCATCCCCGGGGACCGGCGCGTCCGGCGTCACCCTGACCGGCCAACTGGGCGACGTGATGAAGGAGTCGGCCCAGATCGCCCTCTCCTACCTGCGCTCCAACGACGAACGAGCCGAAGTCCTGGCAGACCGCGGCGTCCACATCCACGTCCCAGCCGGCGCCGTGCCCAAGGACGGCCCTTCAGCAGGCGTCACCATGACCACGGCGCTCGCCTCCCTGCTCTCCGGCCGCCCGGTCCGCTCCGACGTCGCCATGACCGGCGAGGTCTCCCTGACGGGCCGCGTCCTCCCCATCGGCGGCGTCAAGCAAAAGCTGCTGGCCGCCCACCGCGCCGGCATCACCACCGTCCTCCTGCCCAAGCGCAACGAACCGGACCTCGACGACGTCCCGGACTCGGTCCTGGCCGAACTGACCGTCCACCTCGTCACCGACGTCCGCGAAGCCCTCGACCTAGCCCTCCAACCAACCACCACAACCACCACAACCACCACCACCGCAGCCGCCTAACCCCAACCCCAACCCTCACCACCACCACAACGGACCCGCAGCGCACCCTCAGAGGCCCGATTTGACATGGGTTCGGGTGCTTTAGGCTGGTCGAAGCCGGCAGGCCCGGCGGGACGCTTTTCCCCGCCGGGCC